>JAZFZX010000323.1:0-2972 GCA_036444135.1 Kiloniellales bacterium
GAAAAGGGCACGGTCCGTTCCGCGATCCGCACAACTTCACCGTCCTCAGCAATGAACAGCATGTCGAGCGGAATCGCCGTATTCCGCATCCACATCTTCACGCGCCGCGCCGGCCGGTAGATGAACAACATGCCGGCCTCGCGGGCCAGGTTCGGCCGGTACATCAGGCCCTGGGCCTGCTGTTGCGGGGTCACCGCCAACTCCACGTCGAAGGTATGTTCCTGACCTGCGCTGGTGCGAAGGACGACACGGTCTGGCGTGAATTCCGCCAGGCCCTGTTGCGCGCACGCCGAGGCCGGATACACCGCAAACGCCAACAGCCACAACAGCAGCACGCGCAGCAGCTCGACCTGCCTCGGCCGCGGCCCGCAGATCCCGGTCATGCGGCGAGAACCTGCGGCGGCAGGGCCCGGACCTCCGGCCTGATCCGCCCGGAACGGGGCGCGTCGTCCAAACGTGCGAACCAGCGTTCGGGTGGATTGCGGCCATGCCGGTGCCGCCAGGATAGGCCGCGCAACACCGCCTCGGCCACATCGGGTAGACGCTCCGGCGGTTTGAACCCGTTGAGGAGGCCCCAGATTCCGGCCCAGCAGCGCCCGACCGACCAGGGATTGTATCCGCCGCCGCCAAGCACCAGCAGGCGCGGCGCCAGCGCTCGGGCCGTTTCCACCACCCGCCACAGGGCCCGGTTGGAAAGCGCGAGCTTGCTCTGCGGGTCGTCGGCCAGGGCGTCCGCGCCTGCCTGCAGCACGACGGCCTGCGGCGCAAAAGTCTCGGCCAACGGAACGATCGCCGCCTCCAGAAGATAGGTCATCTCGTCATCGTGGAAGCCCGGCGGCACCGGCAGGTTGCGCGCCCTGCCCGCGCCGCGGTCGGCCGCCGCGCCCGGCTGCGGTCCACCGGTGGAGGGGTTGCCGCCCGGCTCGCGGCCCATCGGCCAGCGCCCGGCCTCGTGCAACGAGACCGTCAGCACGCGGGGATCATCAGCCAAGGCGGCCTGCACGCCATCGCCATGATGCGCGTCCACGTCCAAATAGAAGACCCGCTCCAAGCCGCCGTCCAGCAATTCGAGAATGGCCAGAACCGGGTCGTTGAAATAGCAGAAGCCGCTGGCCCGCCCCGGCCGGCCGTGGTGGGTGCCGCCGGCGGGGTTGTACACCACGCCGCCGCCGAGGATGAGGGATGCGCCCAGGATGGAGCCGCCGCACGCGGTGGCGGGCCGGCGGAACATCTCAGCGAAGACCGGGTTGCCGTTGCGCCCGATGTTGTAGCGTCGCCGTTCGTCCGGGGTGACCGCCTGGCGCCGCTCGGCCGCCATGAGGGTGGCGATGTAGTCGCGATGGTGAAAGCGGGCCAGCTGGTCCGGGGTCGCCGCCGGGCTGTCGAGGTATTGGCAATCGGGCAGCCAGCCGAGCGCCCGGCACAGGTCGATCACCGTGGAGACCCGTGGAATGGCAAGCGGATGCCCGGGCCCGTAGCTCGACCCGCGATAGATGTCGCTGCCGATAAATCGAGGCCGGGCCAACATGCCGCCCCTGTCCGTCGCCGCTGCCGTCATGCGTGCAACATAAGCCCAGGACCCCGGAAAGCAATCGGCCTCGATCCGTGCCTGTGGGGTTCGTGATGGACCAAGCTGGTCCGGGCACGTCTTGCGGGTCCAAGATCCCGCTGGCATAGTGCGCCGCCGTGCCACCGCCAACGGCCCGCCGGACCGGATTTGAGGCGGCGG
Organism: Kiloniellales bacterium; assembly: GCA_036444135.1. GTDB lineage: Bacteria > Pseudomonadota > Alphaproteobacteria > Kiloniellales > JAKSDN01 > JAZFZX01. The sequence goes on from JAZFZX010000323.1 coordinate 1,730, forward strand.
CGACGGCCCGCGCAGGAAACCCGACCGCGTGAACAACCCGCCCGAGTCCGCACCTGCCGTCCGCCTGCGCGCGGTGTGTCTGTCGTACCGCGGCACGGTCCTGTTCGAGGATCTGGATGTCGATCTGCCAGCCGGCTTGACGACCTGCCTGTTGGGGCCGTCGGGCGTCGGTAAGACCAGCCTGCTGCGCCTCGTCGCAGGCTTGACCGAAGCGGGTCCGGCGCCGACCAACGGCATGGTGGTGGATCAACAGGGCCGTGACGTGCACGACCGGGTCGCCTACATGGCGCAGCAGGACCTTCTGCTGCCATGGGCCAGCGTGCTGGGCAATGTGCTGCTGGGACCGCGCCTGCGCGGCGAGCATCGCGACCCCGGTGTCGAGGCGCGGGCGCGCGACCTGATCGGCCGGGTGGGCCTCGCCGGGCGCGAGCAGGATTTTCCGGCGGTCCTGTCCGGCGGCATGCGCCAAAGAGTCGCGCTTGCCCGTACCCTCATGGAGGACCGGCCGATCGTCTTGATGGACGAGCCCTTTTCGGGGCTGGACGCGATCACTCGGTTCGTCTTGCAGGAGCTGGCGGCGCACCTGCTCGACGGCCGCACCGTGCTGCTGGTGACGCACGATCCGCTGGAGGCGCTGCGCCTCGGGCACCGGGTTTACGTGATGGCCGGCCGGCCCGCGCGTCTCGAATCCGCGCTCGGCGAGGCCCCGGATGCGGACGGCCTCGCACCGCCGCCGCGCGATCCGGCCGACAGCGACGTTCTGGCGCGGCAGGCCGATCTCTTGAAGCGTCTGGCCAAGGCCCGGCAAGAGGGATTGGAAGGCCCATGATGATGCTGCGCGGCGCTTTGGTGTTCACCGGCCTGATCGGCGCCTGGCAGCTTCTCGTCTGGGCAACCGGCGTGGAGCCCTTCATCCTGCCCGGTCCGCTGCCCGTCGCCCAGGCCCTGGTATCGCGCGCCGACGTGCTGCTGGCCCATGCCTGGGTCACGGTGGCCGAGATCCTGTTGGGCCTCGTGCTGGGCACGGTGCTCGGCTGTACCAGCGCACTGGTCATCGCGACCTTCCGTCCCGCCCGGCAGTGGCTGCTGCCGGTGCTGGTGGTAAGCCAGGCGATCCCGGTGTTCGCCCTGGCGCCGCTCCTGGTGCTGTGGCTGGGCTATGGCCTGCTGTCGAAGGTCGCCATGGCCACCCTGATCATCTACTTCCCGGTGACCGCCGCTTTCTTCGACGGGCTGCGGCGCA
>JAZFZX010000324.1:0-3367 GCA_036444135.1 Kiloniellales bacterium
TTGGCGCGCCCGACAGGATTCGAACCTGTGACCTTCGGCTCCGGAGGCCGACGCTCTATCCAGCTGAGCTACGGGCGCGTGGGCGACGCGGCGGGACCATAGATTAAAGCACTGGCGGCGTAAATCCGCTTTCACCCAACCGAACTGGCCGGGAGGGGTTGGCGTTACGAGCGGAACTCGAGCATGGCGGGCGAGATCAGAACACCGAACTGTTCGCACCAGATCACCACGCTGCCGTAATCCTCGATCGTCAGGCCGCCGGGGACCGGATAGTTCTGACTGCCCTTGAAGGCCCTCAGGCGGCCCAGATCCACGAACATGCTGTTCTCGACGTCGCCCGCCGCGCGCACCTCGTCGTGGGGAACCAGGTAGACGTGAAACTTGGGTCCGGGCCCGACCTCGAAATCGCTTTCCAGGTGCAGAACCCCGTCATAGAGGGTTACCGCGCCCTGGCCGTAATGGATGGGATCCGAGGGATTGGCGTGAATGAACTTGCCGGTGGCGACCACCGGCCGGCTATCCGCGTCGGCGATCTCTTCCATGGCCACGATGTCGGCCAGGAAGATGTAGGGGTAGGCGAAGATCCCGAGCGCGAATCCGGCGGCCACGCCGAACGTGCCGCCTATCATGAATGCCAGAATCCGCTTCCACATGACTCACCCGAACCCGTAGGCAGCGCCTACTCTATAGGAACCTGCGCGTCATGCGAGGAAAGACGCCTGCCCGATTCGTGCCCCGATTCGCGGCTCGATCCCCCCTGACAGGGCACGGTGGCGCCGAGATGGCGGCGCCTCTTGGCCGACGCCTAGACCCGAACGTTAGGCGCTCGGCCTCGGTAAATCGGGTGTTCAGGAAACCGCAATGCGGAATTTCAGGCGGCGCGCCAAAGGTTGGTCTGCTTGCACTTGGGGCATACGCGTTCGCCCGGCCAGGCGCTCTCGAATGCATCCCTGCACATTAGACACCGACGCAGTTTTGTCTCATACACCTTATCTGGCTGAGGCTTTTGATTGTTTTCTTTCGACTTACTCAACGACACGACTCCCTAATGCTGCGGTGCAGCATACCCAATTTCCGATCGCAGTCAACCAAAAATGACTGATTTGTTGTGTTTTTGGTGGGTTTTCGAAGACACTTTGCCATTCTGTGGTCTTGCCAGGGCTTGCCACCTTGGTCAGATTGCATATTCGAGGCTCGGGATCTCTGGAAGGGCGAGGTCATGACCGTTCGGACGGCTAAGTTTGGGATCGGGCAGATCGTCCGCCACCGCTTGTTTCCGTTCCGGGGCGTGATCTTCGATGTGGACCCGATTTTCAGCAATACGGAGGAATGGTGGCTCTCCATTCCTGAGGAGATTCGGCCGCCCAAAGATCAACCCTTCTATCATTTGTTGGCCGAGAACGAGGAATCAAGCTATATCGCCTACGTCTCGGAACAGAACCTACTGACCGACGAAACGGGCAAACCGGTGGCGCATCCGCAGGTTGATGAGCTGTTTTCCGGATTGGAGGATGGCAGCTACGTCGTTCGGGAGGACCAGGCGAACTGAACACGGGCATCCCGGCCTGGGATCTTTGCCGCGTCTGGCGCCAACAGGGAGGCTTCGATGTCGGCTTATGATCACTCCTTCGGCGGAATTTCCGGCGGTGATTTGCCGCTGTCGTCCTTTGCGGGCCGCCCGGTCCTGGTGGTCAACACCGCCTCGGAATGCGAGTACACCCCGCAATACGCCGACATGCAGTCCTTGTGGCAAAGGTACCGGGCGCGCGGCCTCGTCGTGCTCGGCGTGCCCTCGAACGACTTCGGCGCACAGGAACCGGGCGGCGAGGCCCAGATCCTAGCCTTCTGCGAGCGCGACTACCGGGTGGATTTTCCATTGACCGCCAAGCAGACGGTGATGGGCGGGCAGGCCCATTCCTTTTATCGCTGGATCGTCGAGGAATTCGGCGAGGCGGCGGCGCCGCGATGGAATTTCCACAAATACCTGGTGGCGCCGGACGGCGGCCTAGCCGCCCTCTGGCCGTCCGAGATCTCGCCGCTGGACAATGATATCTGCGCCGCCATCGAAGCTCTGCTGCCGGCCGAAGGGGCCGGCTGAGGGCCGTCCGGTCAGGGCGACGGACCGTGGCGGATGCTCCGAGGCGCCTGTTGTGCCGGGTCGTCGCGCACGACGCTTTGACCCACGACATCTGGTGCGTTCGTCTGGCGCCGCCGGCCGCCCGCCGGTTTTCTTTCCACGCCGGGCAGTACGCGCGGCTCAGCTTCGGCCCGTTTCCGCCGCGCGACTACTCCATGGCCAGCCAGCCCGGGTCGCGCGAGCTGGAATTTCACATCCGGCAGATGAACGACGATGGCGCCAGCGCCTACGTTGCGCGGCACCTGCGGGTGGGCGAGCCGGTGAAGCTCGAAGGCCCGTTCGGGGAGGCCTATCTGCGCGAGGACCACAGCGGACCCATCCTAGCCGTGGCCGGGGGGTCCGGGTTGGCGCCCATGGGGTCGATCGTTGAAACCGCGCTCGCCGCCGATCGGGACCGGCGGGTCCGCCTTTATTACGGCGTGCGGGAGGAGCGGGACCTCTACATGGAGGATCGTTTCCGGGCTCTCGCGCAGGCGCACGCCAATTTTTCGTTCGTACCGGTGCTGTCGAATGCGCGAGCCGGGGGCCGGCGGCGCCAAGGAACGCCCGACCAGGCCTTGTCGCAGGATTTTCGCGACCTCGCAGGCTGCAAGGCCTATCTGGCCGGACCGCCGGCCTTGGTGGAGGCAGCGGTTGCGCGGTTGCTCGGCCTCGGCCTGAGTGAGGACGACATTCACGCCGATCCGTTCTATGGCGACGCAGAGATGGCGGCCCGCCGCGCGGGCGAAAAGCCGCCGGGCGGCCCGGGCTCGCTGCCCCCGGAGCGCGGCCGATAGTCCGGTATAGCCCGGATGTTTTGGCATGAAATGATCGCGGCGGCGCGTGCAATAAATAAAAAGTATATAAAATGCGTTCTTTTGTTAATACTAATCGTTAAATAATTAATTATTGTCGATGGTCGAAAGATATGTTAAAGAGATTTTAAGTTTGATTTCGACATAGTTAAAGTAAATGGTAAATATTAGATATGCGACTATCTTTCACGGGGGATTGGGCCCGACACAAGTGGCGGTTTAGCCGGTCGGGCCGGGAAGGCGGTCGCATGGAGAGGAGAGGACAGTTGGCAGGCGAATACGTCAGCCCATATCTGGAGCGCCGTTTGCGCGGGTACGAGGAAGTGCGTCAGAAGCAAATTTCGCGGCGGGTCCTGGACGCGGTAATTCTGGAAACACTAACAGAAGCCAAGTCCGCCGGCCACGGCCCGGTGGGACAGATTGACCTGGCGGCCCA
>JAZFZX010000325.1:0-2842 GCA_036444135.1 Kiloniellales bacterium
TCCATTCCGGAACCCAACGCGCTGGTCATCCGCACGGCGGCGGGAACGGTGCTCCATACCGGCGACTGGAAGCTGGATCCCGAACCCTTGGTGGGCGAGGCTTACGACGAGGCGGCGCTCAGGGGCCTGGCCGACGAGGGCATATTGGCGATGGTGTGCGATTCCACCAATGCCCTGGTGCCCGGCACGGCCGGGTCCGAGGGCGACGTGCGCGCGTCGTTGAAGCGGCTCGTGGCGGGGCTCGACAACCGCGTCGCAGTGGCCTGTTTCTCCACCAACGTGGCGCGCCTCGAATCGGTCTGCCACGTGGCGGCGGAGACCGGCCGGCGCGTCGCCCTGGTCGGCCGCTCGCTGCACCGCATCCATCGCGCCGCGACGGAAAGCGGCTATCTGGCCGACCTACCGCCGCTGGTCTCCGACAAGGAGGTGGGCTACCTGCCGCGCGAGGAAATCCTGCTGCTCTGCACGGGCAGCCAGGGCGAACCGCGCGGCGCCCTGTGGCGGATCGCCCGTGGCGAGCATCCCGATGTGGGTCTCGACCCCGGCGACACCGTGGTCTTCTCCTCGCGCGTCATTCCGGGCAACGAGACGGCGATCTATGCCTTGCAGAACACGCTGGTCGAGCAGGGCATCGCGGTGCTGACGGACCGCGACGCGCCGATCCATGTGTCCGGCCATCCCGCCCGCGACGAGCTCACCCAGATGTACCAGTGGGTGCGTCCGCAAATCGCCATTCCGGTCCACGGCGAGGCCCGGCATATGGCGGCCCACGCGGAGATCGCCCGTAGCTGCCAGATTCCCGAAGTGCTGGTCGGCCATAACGGCGCGCTCATGCGGTTGGCTCCCGGAACCGCGGAGATCGTCGAGACGGTAGCGACCGGCCGCCTGGTGCTGGACGGCGATCGGCTTCTGCCGGCCGGTGCCCCGCTGCTGCGCGAGCGCAAGCGCATGTTGCACAATGGCATGGTCCTGGTGACGCTGGCCGTCGACCGCAAGGGGGCGCTGCGAGGCGAGCCGCAGATCTCCTGCAGCGGCGTCCTGGACGCCGCTGGCGACGCCGAGGTGCTGGCGGAGCTGCGGGCGGCGGTCGAGGACGCGCTTGGACGCCTGGCCGCCGGCGCCCGGCGCGACGATGGTCAGCTCGCCGAAGCCGGACGACTCGCCGTCCGGCGCTATCTGTCCCGGGCGATCGGAAAGAAACCGCTTATCCAGGTGCACGTGGTGCGTTTGAACTAGACAGCGCGGCGTTTCCTGCTAGATCGATGGCTCGGAGGTCATGGGGATGATTGGGCGGCTCAACCACGTGGCAATCGCGGTGCCTGACCTGGCGGCTGCTGCCGGCCAGTATCGCGATGTGCTGGGCGCGGAGGTCTCCGATCCGGTCGCCCAGCCGGACCACGGCGTGACCGTGGTGTTCGTCACCTTGCCCAACACCAAGATCGAGCTGCTGCACCCGCTGGGCGAAGCTTCGCCGATCGCCGGATTTCTGGAGAAGCACCCTTCCGGCGCCATCCATCACATCTGCTACGAGGTCGAGGACATCTACGCCGCCCGTGACCGCCTGGTCGCCGAAGGCGCACGGGTCCTGGGCGGCGGCGAGCCCAAGACCGGCGCTCATGACAAGCCGGTTCTGTTCCTGCACCCGAAGGACTTCTTTGGCACCTTGATCGAGCTCGAACAGGCTTGACCGTGCCGCGCGCCCATCCGCATAGCACCAGCGAGGCCGTACGGTGACCTGGTTCACGGGCACCATGGTCTACGTGATCATCTGGTGGCTGGTGCTGTTCCTGGTGCTGCCCTGGGGCGTGCATGTGCCCGACGAGCACGAACCGGGCCACGCCACCAGCGCACCTGCCAAACCCATGATGTGGCGCAAGACCCTGATCACGACGCTGATCGCCGCCGTGTTCTGGGGCATCACCTATTGGCTGATCGAAAGCGATCTACTGACCCTGCGGGAACCATGAGCGCGCCGCCATGACCTACTACTGCGACTTCGCGCCCGGCCATCCGCTGCACGGTCCCTATCACGACCAGGAATACGGCTTTCCGTCGAATGACGAGACGGTGCTGTTCGAACGCCTGCTCCTGGAGATCAACCAGGCCGGTCTGTCCTGGGAGCTGATGCTCAAGAAGCGCGAGACCATGCGGGCCGCCTATGCCGGCTTTGCGGTGGACCGGGTGGCGGCCTTCGGCGAGGCGGACGTGGCGCGCCTGCTGGCAGATCCGGGCATCATCCGCAACCGCCTCAAGGTGGCTGCCGCCATCGACAACGCGCGCACCATCCAGGGCCTGCGCGACAGCCACGGCGGTTTCGCGGCCTGGCTCTCAGCCCATCATCCGCGGGACAAGGCCGACTGGGTGAAGCTGTTCCGCAAGACCTTCCGCTTCACCGGCGGCGAGATCGTCGGCGAGTTCCTGATGAGCCTCGGCTATCTGCCCGGTGCCCACCGCGCGGACTGCCCGGTCCACGCCCGCATCCTCGCCCTCAGGCCCCCGTGGGCCGGGAGGTGAGGCGTCGCCGACCACCCGATATTAGGTGAAACTCGGCTTGGTCTCCTTGGTCATAGAAACGCGAACTTGAGCGCGAACAGCGCCGCGATCACCAGCACCGCGGGAGAGCAGTCGGCGAAACGGCCGCTCAGCAGCTTGCAAACCGCATAGCTGATGAAGCCGAGTCCCAGCCCGTCGGCGATCGAGAAGGTGAGCGGCATGGCGATCGCGGTGATGACCGCCGGCGCGTATTCGGTGGTGTCCTCCCAGGGGATCTCCGCCAGGCCGCGGGCCATGAGGCAGGCCACGAACAGCAGGGCCGGCGCGGTGGCATAGCCGGGCACCGTCT
>JAZFZX010000326.1:0-4641 GCA_036444135.1 Kiloniellales bacterium
CCGGCCGCCGGATCTGGTGCTGTCCGGTATCAACCAAGGCGGCAACCTCGGCGAAGACGTGACCTATTCCGGGACCGTCGCGGCCGCCCTGGAGGCGGCACTGGCAAACCTGCCGGCGCTGCTGGCCTTGGAGACGGCGGGCGGGGAGGCGCGCCCATGACCCTGGAGGCGCGCAAGATCCGCCTGGTGATGGAGCTGCGCCAAGCCGGCATTTCCGACACCGCGGTCCTGTCGGCGATCGAACGCATTCCGCGCGAGGCCTTCGTTCCCGAGCCCTTTCAGGACCGGGCGTACGAAAACTGCGCCCTGCCGATCGGGCAGGGGCAGACCTTGAGCCAACCGCAGGTGGTGGCGGCCATGACCCAGGCGCTCGCGGTGGACCGCCGGGCCAAGGTTCTGGAGGTCGGAACCGGCTCCGGCTATCAGGCGGCAGTGCTGTCGCGCCTGTGCCGGCGGGTCTATACGGTCGAGCGCTACAAGGTGCTCTTGCGCCAGGCCGAAGAGCGCTTTGCCGAGCTGCGGCTGCACAACATCACGACGCGTATAGGGGATGGTTCGAAGGGGTGGCGGGAGCAGGCGCCCTTCGAGCGGATTATCGTGACGGCGGCCGCGCCGGAGGTGCCGGGCGAGCTGGCCGATCAGTTGGCCGACGGCGGCATCATGGTGATCCCGGTCGGCCGCCGCGGCGGCGTTCAGACCTTGCTGCGCCTGGCCCGGTCGAACGGCAGCCTTATGGAAGAAGTCCTGAGCGAGGTGAAGTTCGTCCCCTTGCTGAAGGGGATTCCCCGTGAAGGCGCAAGCTCCCCATCTACTCAAGCGGCCGGTCCCGCGGTCGATGGTTTGGCATGAAGGCGCCCGTGGCCCGCAGCGGCGGCATGACGCGCGCCGCGCCGGAGGCTTCGAAATGAGACAAGGTACGGCAAGGCCAGTGCAATTGGATGCGGTTCAGCGGCCCGGGTTGGCCCTGGCGTTGTGCCTTCTGCTGCTGGGCGTGGGTGCCTGCAGCATTGGTCAGCCGCAGGTGAGCAAGCTCGTCACGCCGCCCGACCCGCCGCCGGTGCCGCGGGCCAAGCCGCTGCCGCCCTCGCACATGCAGCTCGCCACGGTCGCGGTGCCGGCCGCGCAGAGCACGATGGTCTGGCAGCCACCGCCGGCCGCGCAGAGCACGATGGTCTGGCAGGCACCGCCGGCCGCGCAGAGCACGATGGTCTGGCAGGCACCGCCGGCCTCGTCCTCGGGCGGGCGAATGCATATCGTGCGCCGCAGTGACACCGTCTATGCCATCGCGCGGCTCCACGGTGTGCCGACCCGCGCGGTGATCGACGCTAACGGGCTGCGCCCACCCTATACGCTGGCCATCGGCCAGAGCCTGACGATTCCCAGCACCCGCACCCATGTCGTCGGGCGGGGCGATACGGTCTATGGCATTTCGCGGCGCTACGGCGTCGATATGGCGGTGCTGGTTCGCATGAACGCCATCACCCCTCCATACCAAATCGCCAAGGGACAAAGGCTAGTCATTCCGGGCGCCGCGAAAGTCACGACCGTCGTGGCCAAGCTCGACGTCCAGGCCGCATCGCCCCCGGCGGCGGTGCCTGCGCCCGCGACGACAGTGGCGACCACAGAAACTCAGGCCGGGCTTCAGCCCGCGATTTGGCCCGCGCCCAAAACCGTTGCCGCCAGCGTCGGGCCGATTCCCGAACCACCGCCCCGGGCCGGCGGAAAGTTCCTGTGGCCGGTGAAGGGCAAGCTGGTGCTGAACTACGGCCCCAAGAAGAGCGGCCTGCACAACGACGGCATCAACATCGCGGCGGCCCGCGGCGCACCGGTTCTCGCCGCAGAGAACGGCGTGGTGGCCTATGCCGGGAACGAGCTACGCGGCTTCGGCAATCTGCTGCTCATCAAGCATGCCGATGGCTGGATGACGGCCTACGCGCACAACGAGACGATTCTGGTGGGCCGCGGCGAACCCGTGCGGCGCGGCCAGATCGTGGCACGGGTCGGCGACAGCGGCAACGTAACCGTCCCGCAGCTTCACTTCGAGATCCGCAAGGGGACACGGGCGGTGAACCCCAACGGCCTGTTGGGCCGGCGCGCGGCCTAGCCGGCGCAATCTCTTCGTAGCCGCCGGTTTTAAGGCGTCGATGGGCTCATCCTTCGGCAGGCTCAGGATAAGGCTGTGGGACGTGGGATGACGTCCTCATGCTGAGCTTGTCGAAGCATGATGCGCAATCGGGAAACTTCGAGAGGGAACCCTAGTCGAGGCGCTTGCCTTGGCGGCCCGCCAAATCCTGAATGAACTGCCAGGCCACCCGCCCGTTGCGGGCGCCGCGGGTGATCGACCATTCCTTGGCCTCGGCGCGCAGCTCTTGCCCAGAGAGCGCGAGCCCGTACCACTGGGCATAACCTTCGACCATGTCGAAATAGGTGTCCTGATTGCAGTTGTGGAACCCCAGCCAAAGGCCGAATCGGTCCGACAGGCTGACCTTCTCGTCCACGGCTTCGGCGGTATGAATCGCGGTCGAGCGCTCGTTCTCGATCATGTCGCGCGGCATGAGGTGGCGCCGGTTCGAGGTGGCGTAGAAGATAACGTTGTCGGGCCGGCCCTCGATGCCGCCTTCGAGCACCGCCTTCAGCGATTTGTAACTGGTATCGTCGCTGTGGAAGCTGAGGTCGTCGCAGAACAGGATGCAGCGCTGCTCCTCGACCCGCAGCCGTTGCAGCAGCCGCGGCAGGGTGGGGATGTCCTCCCGGTGGATCTCCACCAAGACCAATCCCAACTTCCCTTCGCCCTCGCGCTCGTTGTTGACCTCGCCGTGGATCGCCTTCACGAGCGATGATTTGCCCATGCCGCGCGCGCCCCACAGCAGCGCGTTGTTGGCGGGCAGAGCGTCGGCAAAGCGCCGGGTGTTGTCGAGTAGGGTCTCGCTTTGACGCTCGATGCCCTTCAACAGCGTGAGGTCCAGCCGGTTGACTTGCTCCACCGGCACCAAACGCTCGTCCTCGGCGCGCCATACGAAGGCTTCGGCGGCATCGAGCGGTGGATTGGCCTGCCTGGCCGGGGCCAGGCGCTCGAGCGCCGAGGCGATTCGCGTGAGAAGCGTGCTCAACTCTGCGGTTCTGCTCACCACTGCGCTCCTTCGCGGCCGGCGGGCACAGCCCCGGCAACGCATGTCCACCGGGGGCCGCCGAGCCTAACGAGCCTGCCCCCGGCCCGTCAATCGGCCCGGCGGTGGTGACTTTGAACCGCGCGGCCAACCAGGATAACCCGGGCGCTGGCGGGAGCGTTGCAATTCGCGGGCGGCTGGCTATAGTCCGCGGGCTGTTCCGCTGACTGCTCGAGGATTCCACTATGTTCATCACGCCGGCCTATGCGCAAGATGCCGGTGGCGCCGGCGACCCTTTCGCCATGCTGCTGCCGCTCGTGCTCATCTTCGTCGTCTTCTATTTCCTTTTGATCCGGCCACAACAGAAGAAGCAAAAGCAGCACAAGGCCATGGTCGAGGCGCTGAAGCGCGGCGACAAGGTGGTGACCCAGGGCGGCCTGTTCGGTACCGTTTCCAAGGTCGTCAGCGATACGGAGTTGCAGGTGGAGATCGCCGAAGGCGTGCGGGTGCGCGTGGTGCGCGGCACGGTCGCCGAGATCCTTTCCAAACCCCAACCGGGCAAAGCAAAAGCCGCGGGCGGCAAGGCCGCCAACGACGACGCGAAGACAGCGGACAAAGCCGGTGGCGGAGTGGGCGGCGTCCTGTCGAAGCTACTGGGCGTCGGCAAGAAGTCCTGAAACCGCACGTTTCCGATATCGGCGAAACGCATTATTGATCGCGGCGGGCGATGGTTCACATTCCCAGGTGGCAGGTCGTTCTCATCCTGGCCGTGCTCGTGGTCGGGGTGATTTTCGCGTCGCCGAACCTGCTGCGGCGCGAGACCGCGGAGGCCCTTCCGGATTGGGCGCCGTCCAACCAGATCAGCCTCGGCCTCGACCTGCAAGGCGGTTCCTATCTGCTGCTCGAGGCAGACATCGCGGGCGTCATGAAGGAGCAGCTGGAGAACCTGGTGGATGGCGTGCGCACTGGCTTGCGCAAGGCCAAGATCGGCTACACAAATCTCGGAGTGGCCGGCCGGGAGGTCGCCTTCACCCTGCGCGACCCCGCCGCCGTGGACGAGGCCAAGGAGATCATCCGCGATCTCGGAAACGATCTGTTGATTTCCTCGGCCGATACGGGCGAGATCCGGATCGCCTTCACCGATGCCGCCTTGGCCCAGCGCCGCAACAATGTGATCGATCAGTCCATCGAGGTGGTGCGGCGGCGTATCGACGAGACCGGCACGCGCGAACCCAGCATCCAGCGCCAGGGCGAAGAACGCATCCTGGTGCAGTTACCGGGCGTGCGCGATCCGGAGCGCATCAAGTCCCTGTTGGGCAAGACAGCCAAACTGACCTTCCAGTTCCTGGACGAGACGGTGACACGGCCGGGCATCGACCCAACGCCCGCCGGGTCGGTGGTGCTGCTCTCGGACGAGCTCGGCTCCGATGGGCAGCCTCTCAAGTACGTGGTGCACAGACGCGTGATGGTCAGCGGCGAGACCCTGGTCGATGCGCAGCTGACCTTTCAGGACAACCAGCCGGTGGTCAGCTTC
>JAZFZX010000327.1:0-3509 GCA_036444135.1 Kiloniellales bacterium
TCCGTGGTGCGGGGCTGCGACCGGATCGTGCCGGTCGACATCTACGTGCCCGGCTGCCCGCCAACCGCCGAAGCGCTGCTCTACGGCATGCTCCAGCTGCAGAGAAAGATCAAGCGCCGCGCGGGCCTCATTCGATAGCCCCCAGAACCGGAACCGCGGCAGCGACGGACGACCATGAACCAGGCCCTCATCGACCTCGGCGATCACATTTCCGCGGCCTTGCCGGAGGAGGTGCTGGGATTCGACGTGGCCTATGATGAGCTGGGGGTCCGCGTTGCGCCGGGCTCGGGCGTCAAGGTCCTGACCTTCCTGCGCGACGACCAGAACTGCCAGTTCAAAGTGCTGCTCGACGTCACCGCCGTCGACTTCCCCGAGCGCGACGAGCGCTTCGAGGTCGTCTACCACCTGCTGTCGCTCAAGCACAACCAGCGCGTCCGCGTGAAGCTCGCGGCCGACGAGGAAACCCCGGTGCCGTCGGTGACCGAGGTTTTCAACTCCGCCAACTGGCTGGAGCGCGAGGCCTGGGACATGTACGGCATCTATTTTTCCGGCCATCCGGACCTGCGGCGCTTGCTCACGGACTACGGTTTCGAGGGCCACCCGCTGCGCAAGGACTTCCCGCTGACGGGCTACGTGGAGGTCCGCTACGACGAGGACCAGAAGCGCGTAGTCTACGAGCCGGTCAAGCTTTCGCAGGAGTTCCGCAGCTTTGACTTCATGAGCCCCTGGGAGGGCATGCTACAGCTGCCGGGTGACGAAAAGGCTGGCGAAACGGAAGAGGGCGAAGCCTGATGGCCGAGGCCCAGATCAAGCCGCTGACCCTCAATTTCGGACCGCAGCACCCGGCCGCCCACGGCGTGCTGCGCTTGATCCTGGAAATGGACGGCGAGGTGATCGAGCGGGCCGATCCCCATATCGGACTGCTGCACCGGGGCACCGAGAAGCTGATCGAATACAAGACCTATTTGCAGGCGTTGCCCTATTTCGACCGCCTCGACTACGTGGCGCCGATGAACCAGGAGCATGCCTTCGCGCTGGCCGTCGAGAAGCTCATGGGCATCAAGGTGCCAAAGCGCGGCCAGTACATCCGGGTGCTCTACAGCGAGATCGGCCGCATCCTCAACCACATTCTCAACATCGCCACCTTCGCCATCGACGTGGGCGCGATGACGCCGATCCTCTGGGGCTTCGAGCAGCGCGAGAAGCTGATGGAGTACTACGAGCGTGCCTCGGGCGCCCGCCTGCACGCGGCCTATTTCCGGCCCGGCGGTGTGCACCAGGATCTGCCGGCCGGGCTGCTCGACGACATCGGGGAGTTTTGCGAGACCTTCCCGGCGATGGTCGACGATTTTGAAACGCTGCTGACCGACAACCGTATTTTCCGGCAGCGTACCGTGGACATCGGCGTGTTCACGGCCGAGGAAGCCTGTGATTGGGGCTGCTCCGGGCCCGTCCTGCGCGGCTCGGGGGTTCCCTGGGACCTGCGCCGGGCCCAACCGTACGAGTGCTACGAAGAGCTGGCGTTCGAAATTCCGATCGGCAAGAACGGCGACTGTTTCGACCGCTACCTGGTGCGCATAGAGGAGATGCGTCAAAGCGTGAAGATCATGAAGCAGTGCATCGAGAAGATTCCCGGCGGCCCGGTCTACGTGGAGAACAGCAAGGTCACGCCGCCCAAGCGGGGCGAGATGAAGCAGTCGATGGAGGCCCTGATCCACCACTTCAAGCTTTATACCGAGGGCTATCACGTGCCGCCCGGGGAGACGTACACGGCGGTCGAGGCCCCAAAGGGCGAATTCGGCGTCTACCTGGTCGCGGACGGCACCAACAAGCCCTACAAATGCAAGATCCGGGCGCCGAGCTTCGCCTTTCTCGCAGCCATGGACTTCCTGTGCCGCGGCCACATGCTGGCCGACAGCGTGGCGATCATCGGCTCGCTCGACATCGTGTTCGGCGAGATCGACCGATGAGCACGACCTCCTTCACGCCGGGCCAGCCGGGAGATTTCGCGTTCGGCGCGGACAACATGGCGCAGGCTAAGACCATTATCGCGCGCTACCCGGAGGACCGGCAGGCCAGCGCCACCATCGCGCTGTTGGACCTGGCCCAGCGCCAGAGCGGTGGCTGGCTGCCGAAGGAAGCCATCGAATACGTGGCCAACCTGCTGGCGATCGCGCCGATCCGGGTTTACGAGGTCGCGACCTTCTACACCATGTTCAACCTCAAGCCGGTGGGCAAACATTTCATCCAGGTGTGCCGCACCACGCCCTGCTGGCTGTGCGGCTCCGACGGCATTACGGCGGCGTGCCTCGACAAGCTGAGCATCGGTCTGGGCGAAACCACCGAGGACGGTCAGTTCACCGTGGTCGAGGTGGAATGCCTCGGGGCCTGCGCCAACGCGCCCATGGCGCAGATCAACGACGACTACTTCGAGGATCTGACGCCTGAGCGCATGGCCGAGATCATCGACGAATTGAGGGCCGGCAAAGAGGTGCCGATCGGCCCGCAGACCGGACGCCAGGGCTCCTGTCCCGCGGGCGGGCCGACGAGCCTGCTCGATCAGTTCGGCAGCGGCGCGGCGCAACCCGGCAACGGTGAGGGAGCGGGCTGATGCTGAAAGACGCCGACCGCATCTTCACCAACCTCTACTGCCAAGACGATTGGCGCCTGGCCGGCGCGCTGCGGCGCGGCGTCTGGGACAACACCAAGGCGCTCATCGCGCTCGGCCGCGACAACGTCATCGACATGGTGAAGGAATCCGAGCTGCGCGGGCGCGGCGGCGCCGGCTTCCCGGCCGGCATAAAGTGGTCGTTCATGCCCAAGGAGAGCGGCGGGCGGCCAGCTTATCTGGTGGTCAACGCGGACGAATCCGAACCCGGCACCTGCAAGGACCGGGAGATCCTGCGCTACGATCCGCACCGGCTGCTCGAAGGCTGCCTGGTGGCGGGCTTCGCCATGAACGCGGGCGCCTGCTACATCTACATCCGCGGCGAGTTCTACAACGAGGCCGTTCACATCCAGCAGGCGATCGACGAGGCCTACGAGGCCGGCCTGATCGGCAAGAACGCCGCGGGCTCGGGCTACGACTACGACATCTACCTGCACCGGGGCGCCGGCGCCTACATCTGTGGCGAGGAAACGGCGCTGCTGGAAAGCCTGGAGGGCAAGAAGGGCCAGCCGCGCCTCAAGCCGCCGTTCCCGGCCGCCGTCGGCCTCTATGGTTGTCCCACGACGGTCAACAACGTGGAAACCATCGCCGTGGTGCCCGAAATCCTGCGCCGCGGCGTGGCCTGGTGGACCTCGCTCGGCCGGCCCAAAAACACCGGCACCAAGATCTTCAGCATCTCCGGCCACGTCAATCAGCCATGCAACGTGGAAGAGGAGATGGGCATTTCCCTCAAGGAGCTGTTGGACAGACATGCCGGCGGCGTGCGCGGCGGCTGGGACAACCTGCTGGCCGTGATCCCCGGGGGCTCGTCCGTCCACTGCATTGCCAAGGCGACCTGCGA
>JAZFZX010000328.1:0-2198 GCA_036444135.1 Kiloniellales bacterium
TGCCTTGGCCGCCGGGCTGGGCCAAGGCGCTCTTTGCGCCCAAAGTCATGGAGGCGTCCTGGAGTCCTAAGGGAGTTATGGAAAAAGCGGTCGCCAGGGCGAAACAGCCCAAAGCCGTCAATATGTATCGGTGCATCGTCGGGTCCCTGCCGTAATGTTCCATTCGCTCTTTAATCGCGGCGACGCGCCGGCCATTGCCGAACGGCCCGCGCTGCGTTCTAGTATAGCATGGCACCCACGGTCACGGGTTAACAAGAAAGGTTAACGCGCCACGAAATCCGGCGGACGCGGGCGAGCGATTCCGGGCGCTGCGTTGGTTAACGGCAGCACGGCTCCGGCGAGGCAGGGCGTTAAGCATATGGCGGGCCATCATGAGCGAGCGGCTGGTCTATAGCGACAGCAAGATCCGGCGCATCTTGCGCGAGGTGAAGACCATCGCGATGGTCGGGGCCAGCCCGACCTGGAACCGGCCCAGCTATTTCGCGATGAAGTACCTGCAGACAAAGGGCTTTCGCGTGATCCCGGTGAACCCCCGCGCCGCCGGTGGCGAGATCCTGGGCGAGCCCGTCTATGCCACCCTGTCGGAGGTTCCCGACCAGATCGACATGGTGCAGATCTTCCGCAACGCCGAGGCCGCGGGTCCGCTCACCGACGAGGCGATCGCGGTCGCCGAGGACAAAGGCATCCGGGTCGTATGGATGCAGCTCACGGTGCGCAACGACGTGGCCGCGAAGCGCGCCGAAGCGGCGGGTCTGGACGTGGTCATGGACCGCTGCCCAAAGATCGAATACGGCCGGCTCAATGCCGAGCTGTCCTGGGGCGGCTTCAATTCCGAGGTCATCACCAGCAAGCGCCGCAGATTAAAGACTGGATGAGTCGTAGAGATGTAACGAGTCGTAGAGATTTGACGAGCCGTGGAAATCGCATGAGCAGCAAGTTCGACAAGCGTTACAGCCGGCCGGCCTTCGGGTTCGAGACACGGATGATCCATGCCGGATCGCAACCCGAACCGGTGACCGGCGCGCGGCAGACGCCGATTTTTCAGAACACCTCGTATGTTTTTCACGACGTCGAGCACGCCGCCTCGCTGTTCAACCTCCAGACCTTCGGGTTCATCTACTCGCGGCTGGCCAATCCCACGGTGGCGGCGTTGGAGGAGCGCATCGCGAGCCTCGAGGCCGGCCGCGGCGCTACCTGCTGCGCCTCGGGCCACGCCGCGCAGTTGCTCACCTTCTTCGCCTTCATGGAGCCGGGCGACGAGTTCATCTCATCGAACCGGCTTTACGGCGGCTCGGTCACCCAGTTCGGCAAGAGCTTCCGCAAGTTCGACTGGCACGTCCATTTCGTGGACGTGGACGCGCCCGAGAACGTGCGCCGGGCGCTGACGCCCAAGTGCAAGGGGATCTTCGTGGAGAGCCTGGCCAATCCGGGCGGCGTGGTCACCGACCTGGAGCCGCTGGCCGAGATCGCCGGCGAGGCCGGCATCCCGCTGATCGTCGACAACACGCTGGCCACACCCTATCTGTGCCAGCCCTTCGAGTGGGGCGCCGATCTGGTGGTGCATTCCACGACCAAGTACCTGTCCGGCAACGGCACCGCCATCGGCGGCTGCGTGGTGGACAGCGGCAGCTTCGACTGGGGGCAAAACGACAAGTTCCACGGCCTGACGGAACCGGAGCCCGCCTACCACGGTCTGCGCTTCTACGAGACCTTCGGCGACCTCGCATTCACCACGCACGCCCATGCGGTCAGCCTGCGCGACCTGGGCGCCACCATGGCGCCGATGAACGCCTTCCAGACGCTGCTCGGCATCGAAACGCTGGCGCTGCGCATGGAGCGGCACTGCGCCAACGCCCAGGCGGTGGCCGAATTCCTGGAGGATCATGCGGCGGTCGAATGGGTGTCCTACGCCGGGCTGCCGGGCGACCCCTATCACGAGCTGGCGAACAAGTACCTGCCGCTTGGCGCCGGGGCGGTCCTGACCTTCGGGGTCAAGGGCGGTTTCGAGGCGGGCGTGCACATGGTCGAGAGCTGCGAGCTGTTCAGCCACCTGGCTAACATCGGCGACACGCGCTCGCTCATCCTGCATCCCGCCTCGACCGTCCACCGCCAGCTGAGCGAAGAGCAGCGCCTGGCCGCCGGCGCCGGCCCGGACGTGGTCCGCCTGTCGGTCGGGCTCGAGAGTCTCGACGACATTC
>JAZFZX010000329.1:0-4732 GCA_036444135.1 Kiloniellales bacterium
AGCCAGGTGCGCGAGAGCAAGCAATTCGCCATCCAGCGCAGCCGCGAGATCGAAGAGTCGTCGCGCTTCGCCGAACGCGTGGCGATCGAATCCTGGGAAGATTTGGAAACGGCGCAAGCGCGCGGCGTCTCCTTCCAGTCGGAGGTTCGATCCTCAGAGATCGCGCTCGAAGGCGTGCGTCAGGAAAATGCCGTGGGCCAGCGCACGATCCTGGACGTGCTCGACGCCGAGCAGGAGCTGCTCGATGCCCAGGTCAACCTGACACGGGCGCGGCGCGACGAAATCGTGGCGAGTTACCAGGTCTTTTCGGCCATGGGCCGCTTGACCGCTCGCAACCTCGAGCTGGACGTCGAGCTGTATGACCCGTTGACGGACTATCGGGCCGTGCGCAACCGCTGGTATGGTCTCGAAGCGCCCGGCGCCGTCGAGTAGGCGGCCGTCCGTTGCCGGGCGGTCCGCGGGCGGGGCCGGCTTTTCCGGGGAGTTGCATGAGGGCCGTGGAGGGCGCGTGCCCGATGACCACTGGAGCCAATGGACTCGAGATCCATGAGTGACGCCGACAGCGATAACGAACCGACCATGGAGGAAATCTTGGCGTCCATCCGCAAGATTATCTCCGAGGATGAGACCGAGGACGCTGAAACGAGTGGAGAGCCGGAAGACCAAGGCGGTTCTCCGGAACCCGAAAGCAACGAGGAATTGGAGCCGCTCGAGCTGACCAGATTGGTCGCTGAAGACGGCAGCGTCGTGGACTTGCATGCTGAGCAAGGCTCGCCGGAGGAGACCGAGTCCAGGCCGACAAGCGAGACCGAGGCGGAGCCTGCGGGCGGATTGGACTCGCCGTTGCAGGATGACGAAGACATCAGGATCGACCTTGATACCGGGGATTCGGATAGCGTCGCGGAGGAGATGCCGGACGCATTGCCGGTCCCGCCTCCGGCCGGCGGGCCGGAGCATGGGCTGGTATCCGCGGTCACGGCGGCAGCAGCCACGCTCTCGATTTCCAGGCTGAACGAAAGCCTGAAGGCCGAGGCACGGCGCGACGGCGCTTCCGACCTTGCCGACGGGTCCCTCGAGACCCTGGTGCGGGAAACCATGTTGCCCCACCTCAAGGCGTGGCTGGACAGCCACCTTCCCGGGCTGGTGGAGCGAATCGTCCGCGAAGAAATCAAGAAGATGGTGAAGCGGGCCGAATACCGCTGATCCTCACCCCGGTCGTCCGGCCACGCGGCGGTTGCGAAAGCGCGGCAGGCCGGGTACATCCTCGCCCAATGCACCGGCTGTCACGTTAGAGGATTGGCCAGCGATGCTGGACAAGACCTTTCGGCCTGGCGAGGTCGAAGACAAGCATTATGCGCGCTGGGAATCCGCCGGCGCCTTCGCCGCGCACGTCGATTCGCAGGCGCGTCCCTACACCATCATGATGCCGCCGCCGAACGTGACCGGCAGCCTGCACATGGGCCACGCGCTCAACCAGACCATTCAGGATATCCTGATCCGCTACCACCGCATGCTGGGCCGCGATGCCTTGTGGCAACCGGGTATGGACCACGCCGGCATCGCCACCCAGATGGTGGTCGAACGCCAGCTTTCCGAAGAGGGGCTATCGCGGCAGGAGCTGGGCCGGGAGACGTTCGTCGAACGGGTTTGGCACTGGAAGGCGACCTCCGGCGGCACCATCACGCGCCAACTGCGCCGGCTCGGCGTTTCGACGGACTGGGCGCGCGAGCGTTTCACCATGGACGAGGGCCTGTCGCTCGCCGTGCGCAAGGTCTTCGTCGACCTCTACAAGCAAGGGCTCATCTATCGCGACAAGCGTCTGGTCAACTGGGATCCGAAATTGCACACCGCGATCTCGGACCTCGAGGTCCAGCAGCAAGAGATCAAGGGTCACCTCTGGCACATTCGCTATCCCGTCGACGGCGCCGACGGTGAATACGTCACCGTTGCCACCACCCGGCCCGAGACCATGCTGGGCGATACGGCGGTTGCCGTGCATCCCGACGACGGGCGCTACGGCCACCTGGTCGGCAAGCACGCCGTCCTGCCGCTGGTCGGCCGCCGCATGCCGATCATCGCCGACGCCTATGTCGATCCGGAGACCGGCAGCGGCGCCCTCAAGGTCACGCCGGCACATGATTTCAATGACTTCGAGGTTGGCCGTCGGCACGGCCTGGAGATGGTCAACATCTTCGATCAGGATGCCCGTTTGAACGACGCCGTTCCCGAGGCCTACCGGGGACTGGACCGCTACGAATGCCGCAAGCGGGTGGTCGCCGACCTCGAGGCCGCGGGCCTGGTGGAGAAGGTGGAGGATCACGTCCACATGGTACCGCACGGCGACCGCGGGGGCGTCGCCATCGAACCCTGGCTGACCGACCAGTGGTACGCCGATGCCGCCGTGCTGGCCAAGCCGGCCATCGAGGCGGTGGAGACAGGCCGCACCCGCTTCGTGCCGCAGAACTGGGAAAATCTCTATTTCGAGTGGATGCGCAATATTCAGCCCTGGTGCATCTCGCGCCAGCTCTGGTGGGGCCACCAGATCCCGGCCTGGTACGGCCCCGACGGCACCATCTTCGTGGAAATGGCGGAGGAGGCGGCGCTGGCCGCGGCCGAGGCCCACTATGGCCGCGCCGTGGCGCTGGAACGCGATCCGGACGTGCTCGACACCTGGTTCTCGTCGGCGTTGTGGCCCTTTTCGACCATCGGCTGGCCCCAGGATGTGCCCGAGGTCGCACGCTATTATCCCGGCGACGTCCTGGTCACCGGCTTCGACATCATTTTCTTCTGGGTCGCCCGGATGATGATGATGGGCCTGCACTTCATGGACGAGGTGCCGTTCCATACGGTCTACATCCACGGCCTGGTGCGCGACCAGTACGGTCAGAAGATGTCCAAGTCCAAGGGCAACATCATCGACCCCTTGGATCTCATCGACGGTTACGGCTGCGATGCCCTGCGCTTCACCTGGGCGGCGCTGGCGGTTCCGGGGCACGACATCAAGCTTTCCGAGAGCCGGGTCGAGGGCTACCGCAACTTCATGACCAAGCTGTGGAACGCCGCCCGTTACTGTCTGATCAACGGCGCGGCGGCGGACGCGGACTTCGATCCCGCCGGGGCGCGGCAGACGATCAACCGCTGGATCGTGGGCAAACTCGTCGAGACCGCAGCGGAGTTGGAGCAGGCGTTCGCGGCCTACCGGTTCAACGACGCGGCCAACACCCTCTACCATTTCACCTGGCACCAGTTCTGCGATTGGTACCTGGAGTTCACCAAGCCCATCCTGCAGGGCGAGGACGAGGCGGCCGCCGCCGAGACCCGGGCGACCATGGGATGGGTGCTCGGACAGCTGTTGCATCTTTTGCATCCCATCATGCCGTTCCTCACCGAGGAGCTGTGGGAGCACTTCAAGGACGGGTCCAGCGAGCTTCTCATGCTGTCGGCCTGGCCGCAGTTCGCGGAGGAGCTGGTGGATCCGGAGAGCGCGTCGGAAATCGACTGGGTGATCCGTTTGATCAGCGAGGTGCGCGCGGTGCGGGCCGAAATGAACGTACCGCCCGGTGCCAAGATCGACCTGCTGCTGAAGGATGCGAGCGACGCCGCGCAGCAGCGCGTCGAGCGTCAACGGGAGATCGTCGAACCGCTCGCGCGCCTGACCCGGATCGACTTCATCGACGGAGAGGTTCCGGGCGGATCGGTGCAGATCGTGCTCGACGAGGCGACCGCTGTGCTGCCGCTGGGCGACGTTATCGACGTGGCGCAGGAGCGCGCCCGCTTGGCGCGCGAGGTCGAGAAGGTGCAGGCCGAGATCGCCAAGCTGGACAAGAAGCTGTCCAACGAACAGTTCCTCGCAAAGGCGCCGCCCGAGGTTGTGGCCGACCAGCGCGAGCGCCGCGAGGAGGCTGCGGCAACCGAGGCCAAGATCGCCGCGGCGCTGGCGCAAATCGCCGGAACCTCCAGTCCTGCGGCCAAATAGGCGCGCGCCGATCAATAGCACCGCGCGGCCAAATACCTTTCAACCGCAGCACCCCTGCCGCTATCCTGCGGCAAATGCTCAGGTAATTTTGCAGGGAGTGACCGTCATGCCGGACGACGTCAAGGCGAGGAGTGACAAGAAAGGCCTGCCCAGCCGCCACACCACGGTGGGCCCGGAGCGCGCACCGCACCGCGCGTTCCTCTACGCCATGGGCGTGACCGAGGACGAGATCTATCAGCCGCTGGTCGGCGTGGCCACGACCTGGAATGAGGCCGCGCCGTGCAACATAACGCTGGCCCGCCAGGCGCAGATGGTCAAGCAAGGCGTGCGCGCGGCCGGTGGCACGCCGCGCGAATTCACCACCATCACCGTGACCGACGGCATCGCCATGGGCCACGCCGGCATGAAGTCGTCGCTGGTTTCCCGCGAGATCATTGCCGATTCAGTCGAGCTCACCATGCGCGGCCACTGCTATGACGCGCTGGTGGGGTTGGCCGGTTGCGACAAGTCGTTGCCCGGCTTGATGATGGCCATGGTGCGCCTGAACGTGGCTTCCGTGTTCATGTACGGCGGCTCGATCCTGCCGGGCCGCTTCAAGGCCAAGGACGTGACCATCGTCGATGTCTTCGAAGGCGTCGGGCAGCACGCCGCGGGCAAGATGAGCGACGAGGACCTACATCTCCTGGAAACGGTCGCCTGCCCCTCGGGCGGCTCCTGCGGCGGCCAGTTCACCGCCAACACCATGGCCTGCGTCTC
>JAZFZX010000330.1:0-2064 GCA_036444135.1 Kiloniellales bacterium
ACGGCCTCGCGAAGCGGCAACTTCTGTGCCAGCCCGGTGGCGATCGCCGAGGCCAGCGTGCAGCCTGTCCCGTGGGTATTGCGCGTTTCGATGCGCGGGCTTTCCATCACTTCCACGCCATCGTCGCTGGCCAGCACGTCACGCACGGTCTCGCCCGGCAGGTGCCCGCCTTTCACCAGGACCGCCCGCGGTCCCAAGGCCAGCAGATCCCCGGCGGCCGATTTCATGTCGTCGAGGCCGGTGATCGTCCGGCCGGTCAAGGCTTCGGCCTCGGGCGCGTTGGGCGTCAGCACCGCGGCGAGCGGCACCAGCCACTGCTTCAGGCTCTGGGCCGCGCCCGGCTGCAACAGGGGATCGCCGCTTTGCGCCACCATGACGGGATCGACGACGACGGGCAGCCCGGCGGCCTGCGCCATCAGGACCTCGGCCACCGCCTCGATGACCGGCGTGTCGTGCAGCATGCCGGTCTTGATCACATCCGCGCCGATGTCCTCCAGCACGACCCGCATCTGCTGCTGGATAAAGGCCGGATCGATGCCGACCACGCCAAAGACGCCCTGGGTGTTTTGCGCGGTGAGCGCGGTGATCGCGGTGGCGGCATAGCCGCCCAGCGCCATCACACTCTTGATGTCGGCCTGAATTCCGGCACCGCCACCCGAATCGGACCCGGCGACAATCAGGACCCGTCCTTGCACGCGTCCCCTCCCCTTATGCGGACGATCCGGGCGGCTCAGCCCGCCGACGCCTCGATGCTGGCAACAATGGAGTCCACCACTTGCGCAACCTGGCCCTCGTCCTCGCCCTCGGCCATGACACGGACCACCGGTTCGGTGCCCGATTGCCGAATCACCAGCCGGCCGCTATCGCCGAGCGCCGCTTCGCCATCGGCGATTGCCGCGCGGACATCTTGGGCCTGCAAGGTGCTGGCCGCGCAACTGACGTTGCGTATGAGTTGCGGCAAAGGCTCGAAGGCCCGCAAGACCTCGTCCGCCGGGCGATCGGCGTCGACCAGCACCTCCAGCACCTGCAGCGCTGCGATCAAACCGTCGCCGGTGGTCGAATAGTCCGACAGCACGATGTGACCGGACTGCTCTCCGCCCACGTTGAAACCCTTGAGGCGCATGTATTCGACAACGTAGCGGTCGCCCACCGGCGTGCGTTCCAGGCCCAGGCCCAACTCATTCAGGTAGCGTTCCAACCCCAGATTCGACATGACCGTGGCAACGATCCCGCCGTTGGCCAAACGGCCGCCGGCATGCCAAGAGCGCGCCACCAAGGCCATGACCTGATCGCCATCGATCCGCTCGCCGCGCTGGTCGGCGAGAATCAGCCTGTCGGCGTCGCCGTCGAGCGCGATGCCCAGGTCCGCGCCGTGCTGAACCACCGCTTCCTGCATGGCCGCCGGCGCCGTGGCGCCACAGTCCTTGTTGATGTTGAAGCCGTCGGGGCTGACCGCCACCGGCACCACCTCGGCGCCCAGCTCGTAGAACACGGTCGGCGCTACCTTGTAGGCCGCCCCATTGGCGCAATCGACGACAATTTTGAGGCCGTCGAGCCGCAGCCGCCGGGGAAACGAGCTCTTGACGAACTCGATGTAGCGCCCCAGGGCATCGTCCAGGCGACTGGCCCGTCCGAGATCGCCCGCCGGCGCCAGATCGCCGTCCGCCCCCGAGCCTATACGCTGCTCGATCGCCCGCTCAACCTCGTCGGACAGCTTGTAGCCATCTGGGCCGAACAGCTTGATGCCATTGTCCTGAAAGGGATTGTGCGAGGCCGAGATCATGACCCCCAGATCCGCCCGCAGCGAGCGGGTCAGCATGCCGACCGCAGGCGTCGGCAAGGGGCCGAGCAGCACCACGTCCATGCCGACCGAGACGAATCCGGCGGTCAGGGCGGGCTCCAGCATGTAGCCGGACAGCCGCGTGTCCTTGCCGATCACCACCTTGTGCCTATGCGCCCCGCGCATGAACTGGGCGCCCGCAGCCTGCGCCACACGCAGCACCGTCTCGGCGTTGATCGGCGCAACGTTCGCCTGACCCCGAATCCCGTCTGTACCAAACAGTG
>JAZFZX010000331.1:0-3136 GCA_036444135.1 Kiloniellales bacterium
GCCTCGTCTGGCAGCATGATGGGAATGCCGTCGCGGATCGGATAGGCCAGACCGGCCTGCCGGCTGATCAGCTCCTGGGCTTCCGCGTCGTATTCGAGGGGCGCCTTCGTGAGGGGGCAGACCAGAAGCTCCAACAGCTTGGGGTCGATACCGGATTTGCTCGGACTCATGGTTCTTTCTCCGCCGCTAAAACGTCGTCGCTTCGCTCAATGCCGCGGCGCATCCGAGCCGCCGTCCAGTACCGCCATCTTCAGGATAGCGGTCATGGTCTTGGCGCGGTCGGCCAGGGACGCGACTTCGAGCAACGCCTGCTTTTCCTGTGGATCGAAGGGGCACACCATGGCCAGCGAGGTGACGAGAAAGGCATCGGGCGATTTATCGATGGCCGTCCAGTCCCCTTCGATTCCGGCAAACTCGAAATAATTGCGCAGCGCTTCGGTCAGACTCGCGCGGTCGATCTTCGAGGTGTCGTCGTTCAGGTCGCCGCGGTAGGCCCGGTAGTCCGGCTCGACCCGGCGATAGCCCCGATGGAGCGGCCGCTCGCGGGCAACGTCGAAGCGGATGATCCCGCCGAGCGTAATCAGGTAGCGGCCGTCGTCGCTCTCCGAGAATTCGACAATGCGGCCGGCGCAGCCGGTGCGATAGGTCTCCGCCCCGCCGGGGTCGTCGCTCTCCGCGCGCGGCTGGATCATGCCGATCATGCGGTCCCCGGAAACGGCGTCGTGCAC
The DNA here is from genome assembly GCA_036444135.1 of Kiloniellales bacterium. Taxonomy (GTDB): domain Bacteria; phylum Pseudomonadota; class Alphaproteobacteria; order Kiloniellales; family JAKSDN01; genus JAZFZX01. Next base: position 729 of record JAZFZX010000331.1, read on the forward strand.
CATGTTGAGATAGCGCGGCTCGAAGATGTTGAGCGGCAGACGGCCACCCGGCAGCAGCAGCGCGCCTGGCAGGGGAAAGATCGGCAGGATATCCCGCAGATCGTCGAATTTGGGATCGAAGGGCGAGCGGCTCATGAAAACAGCAGCGACGACAGGCGCCGCCGCGCCTCGAGCGTGAGCGGGTCGGTCGGTCCCCAGGCCTCGAACAGTTTGAGCAGCTGCTTGCGGGCGGCCTCGTCGTTCCAATTCCGGTCGCGCTGGATGATCTCCAGAAGTTCGTCGGCGGCCGCGCTGTGCTGACCGCCGGCGTAAAGCGCCATCGCCAGGTCGTAGCGCGTCTGGTGATCGTTGTGATCGCGGGCCAGCTTTTCCATGAGCTGGGCGACGTCGCCGGCCTGCTGGCTCTGGGCGGCCAGCTCCAAGCTCGCCGAGACCGCGGCGAACTCGTCGCGGCTGCGCACCTCCTCCGGCAGCTGGTCGAATATGGCCTGGGCGGCCTCGGCATCGCCGGAGGCCAGCGAGCAGCGGATCATGCCGGCCATGGCGGCGTGATTCTCGGGCTCGTGCTGGAGAACTTGGCCGAACAGGGCCGAGGCGGCGCCCAGTTGCCCGGAGTCGAGCGCCTTCTGGGCCTGTTCCAGCGCCTCCTCGACCGGATCGGGTCCCTGGCTGGTTCCCGCGGCCGAAATCAGGCGCTCGATGAAGGCCTTGATCTGGCTTTCCGGCAACGCGCCGACGAAGCCGTCGACCGGGCGGCCCTGGTGGAAGGCGAACACCGCCGGCACCGATTGGATCTGCAGCTGCGCGGCCAGCTCCTGGTTTTCGTCGATGTTGACCTTGACCAGGCGCACCGCGCCGCGGGCCGCCTGGACCGCCTTCTCCAGCGCGGGGCCGAGCTGCTTGCAGGGCCCGCACCAGGGCGCCCAGAAGTCGACGATCACCGGCGCCGCCATCGACGCCTGGATCACGTCCTCGGCGAAGGTCTCGGCGCTGGACTCCTTGCTCAGGCCGCCCGGCGCCGGTCCATCGCCGCCCGCCTGGCCTGGCCCGTCGGCCCCGATGATGGTCGTCATGGAGAGCTATCCCCTTCTGTGCCCGGCACGCCCGTTCGCCACGGTCCATAAATGGCGGTTTCGCCCCGCTCTGACAAGGCCGTGAGGTGCCGCGCGGCCCGGGCGCGCCGCGGCGCTGTTCACCCCTCGCCGAATTCGATGATCTGCGGCGGATGGCCCTCGGCTTCGAGAAAACGCACCAAGTCCCGGGCGGCGATGGCCGTGGTCCGGGTGTTGGTCAGCGGGTGACAGTTGACCGGGTCGCGCTCCAGCAGAGCGCGGTCCAGCGCCACCGTCACCGCGCCACCGTGATCGTTGATCACGGCGAACGGCGTGACAGCGCCGGGCAGCACGCCAAGATAGTGCATCAGGCGCTCGGCGCTGCCGAACGACAGCCGCCCGGCGCCCAGTCGTTCGCCCAGGTCCTTCAGGTCGATCCGGCGGTCCTCCAGGCAGGTGACCAGCCACATGGCCCCCTTCTTGTTGCGCAGGAACAGGTTCTTGATATGCGCGCCCGGCAGCTCGCCGCGCAGGGCCTTGGCCTCGGCGACCGTAAAAACCGGCGGGTGCTCGACGCTCGCTTGGGCGATGCCGAGCGCTTCCAGACGCGCCAGCAGGTCCTCTGGCGTGGCCGGCGGCGTGCCGCCGATCAGGCACCCGCCCGCCGGAGCCGCTGCCGCGGTCTGCCTTTGCTCGTTCGATGGATCGCTCATGGCCGCGGACCTTAGCGGGCGCCTCGGAGAGCCGCAAGGCGGGGCCGGCGCGCGCGCCTGCGGCGGGCACTCCTCACTTGCAATGGCGCGAGAAACGTATTATCTGCCGCCCATCCAAATCCTCCAAGCGGGCGTAGCTCAGGGGTAGAGCGCAACCTTGCCAAGGTTGAAGTCGTGGGTTCGAATCCCATCGCCCGCTCCATTTTTTCCTAGTCTTTCCTGGCTACAGTCCTAATCTAAATCGCGTCTCCCGCCTCGCGCCTCGGCGTCGTGATTCGCGTGCCCGCGAGGGCGCAGCCGCCGGCCAACACGATAATGCCCTGCTTTACTGGGTGGGTTCCGGCTACTCCCCGAGCACGATCAGGTTCGAGGCCAGGAGCCGCGACGTGGTAAGCGATTGCTCGACCAGCCCCTGCGCCTGTACGCGCACCGAATTGCCGAATCCGGCGGCCGAGAGCGCCTGTTCCAGCGTGATTTGATCGGCCCGCCGCGCCTGCCCGACATCGAGCACGATGGTGATCTGATCCGAGCCCGACTGCAGCCGGTAAGCCCCCAGAAAGCGCGTGACCGTGCCGGTCACCACCACCTCCTGACCGGTGAATTTACCCGGATTTTTGACCAGTGCGTCGACCTCCACCGTGTC
>JAZFZX010000332.1:0-3558 GCA_036444135.1 Kiloniellales bacterium
GCCTCGCGCCTGCAGGTGCTGTGGTTCGGGATTCTGCCGCAGGTCCTTCCGGTCATCTATGGGACCATCGTTTACCGCTGGGACATCAACATCCGGGAATCGACCGTGCTCGGGTTCGTCGGGGCCGGCGGCATCGGCATCCTGCTCTACGCCTCCATCAACCAGTTCGTGTGGCAAGAGGTTTCCGTCATACTGTTGGCGATCTTCGGCGTGGTCGTGGTGAGCGAGTTCGTCTCCGCCACCGTGCGGCGGCACATTACCTGACCGGGCCGGGGGCTGGCCGCAAGGCAAGTCGAGAGGGGGGGCATGGCGCGCATCGCGATTGGCGGGTTCGAGCACGAAACGAACACCTTTGCGCCATCAAAAGCGACCTATGAGGATTTCGCGCGGCCCGGCGCCTGGCCGGGGCTGACCCGGGGCCCGGCGCTCCTGGAGGCTGTTAGCGGGATCAATCTGCCGATTGCCGGATTCATCGACCAGGCGCGCCAGGCCCGCCACGAGCTGCTGCCGCTCAGCTGGTCGCAGGCAACGCCGTCGGCGGAGGTGACCGAGGAGGCCTTCGAGCGCATCGTCGGGCAGATCATCGAGGACCTGCGGGACTTGCGCCATCTCGACGCGGTCTATCTCGATTTGCACGGCGCCATGGTGGCCGCGCATCTGGAAGACGGGGAGGGGGAGATCTTGGCGCGGGTGCGCCGCGTGGTGGGTTCGGATCTGCCGGTCGTCGCGAGCCTCGATCTGCACGCCAACATCACGCCGGCGATGGTCGAGCTGTCGCATGCCCTGGTGGTCTTCCGCACCTATCCGCACGTCGATATGGCCGAGACCGGCGCCCGTGCGGCGCGGCTGCTTGAGCGTTGCCTCGCGCGCGGGGAACGGCTGCACAAGGCCTATCGGCAGCTGCCTTTTCTGATTCCCACGACCTCCGGCTGTACCTTGCAGGAACCGGCGCGCGGGCTCTATGCCCACCTGGATAGGCTGGAACGAGAACCCTTGGTCAGCCTCTCGTTCGCCTGCGGCTTCGGACCGGCCGACATCTATCACTGCGGCCCCTCGGCGGTGGCCTACGGTGCCGACGCCGCGGCGGTGGAGGCCGCCGTACAGGCCCTGTCCGATCATGCCCTGGAACACGAAGCCGAATTCGCGCTTCAGGTTTGGACGGCCGAGGAGGCTGTGGCCTATGCAATGCGACGGGCCCGGGACGCTGACCGGCCCGTGATTCTGGCCGACACCCAGGACAACCCCGGCGGCGGCGCCAATTCGGATACCGTCGGGCTGCTGGCGGAGCTGGCGCGCCAGGGCGCCGATGGGGCGGCCCTGGGGCTGCTCTACGATCCCGAGGCGGCCGCGGCGGCCCACGCGGCGGGTGTCGGGGCCGAACTGCGCTTGCCATTGGGCGCGGGTTCGGGCCTGGCCGGGCACCGTCCCCTCGAGGAAACCTACCGGGTCGACGCGCTGGGCGACGGAAGCTTCACGGCCAGCGGCCCCTTCTACCGCGGTGCGCGCATGCAACTCGGCCGCATGGCGCTGCTCGCCCTGGGCGGGGTGCGGATCGTCGTCGGTTCCCGGAAGATCCAGGCCGCCGATCAGGAGATCTTTCGCCATCTGGGGATCGAGCCGGCGGCGCAGAAGATCCTGGCGCTGAAATCCTCCGTCCACTTCCGTGCCGACTTCGAACCGATCGCGGAGGAGGTTCTGGTGGTGCTGGCCCCGGGGCCCAACCCAGCCGACTTTCGGGATCTGCCGTACCGGAAGCTGAGGCCCGGCGTGCGGCTCATGCCGATGGGACCGGCCTTCCAACCGGCATAGAGAGTAGTCCGTTCCGGCGAATCCAGCCCTGGCCGTCCACGGCCAAAGCCACAGGGCCGTGACGCCGAGATGGCCGGGCATAACCATAATGAAAATGGGGCTATGCCCCCTTTCAAGACGCAAATTGAGTGGCCATAGGTTTGTAGTCATAGGCGAGAAATCCCCTGCGGAAATTCGCCCGGGCGAGGGGTTATTGGAAGGCCCTGTAATGGCCATCGACCCTAAATGGGGCCAAATATAGTATTTAGACCCTTTTTAAAGACCAAATATTGTGGTCCACTTTGACCAATCGACTCGGGGCCGCGACGGGGATCGGCAGGTTTGTCGCGGGATCGGGGTCGAAAAAGGGGAGAACGGAATGCGCCGGGGGCGGCTGGTCGCCGCCTGACGGAGAGAGGGAGTGTTCCGTGGAAGATCAAAACCACCACGCGCGTGTGGCGGCCCTATCGATGGCGCACGGTGCGGCCTTGGCAAAGCTCTTGCGGGCGCACGGCCGTGACGAGCACGCAACCAACATCGAAGCGGCCCTGCAGGATTTCGCCGAGATCATTTCCGGTCAAGTGGGACAGCATGCCCTGGACCAGGCGTTGAGCTGGGTCACGCATCATACCTGGGACGACGGCGGCAGCTTGGCACCGGCTTCGGTACAGAAACACTGAGGGCCGGTTCGCCGCGGGCGTCGGGACTGATCGCCGCCGGGATTTATTGCCAAGGGCCGCGGCGCGTCTCTTGGTTCTTGTGCCTGCGCCAGCGGCCGCGGGTCATGCGGATGCCGCTCGGCAAGTTGTCGGCCCCGAACAGCGGTATGGCCTTGTGGCGGAACGGCACGACCAGCAAACCGCCCGCGAAGAAGCCCCCGATATGGGCCCACCAGGCGACGCCACCGCCGTCGGTTCCGGCGGTCGCCGCCGCGAAAATCTGAAACACGATCCACAGAATCAGAAGAACGAAGGCGGGAATGTAAACCGGCACGAACCATATGGCCACCAAGACGCGCGCCTTCGGGTGCAGCACGAGGTAGGCGCCCAGCATGCCCGAGATCGCGCCACTCGCGCCGATCGTTGGTATTTGCGAACCGGGATCGCTGAAAACGTGGACCAGTCCGGCCGCGACCCCGCACAGCAAATAGAATGCGAGGAAGCGCCAGTGCCCCATGGCGTCCTCCACATTGTCGCCGAACACCCAGAGATAGAGCATGTTGCCGAGCAGGTGCATAAGGCCGCCGTGCAGGAACAGCGAGGTGACGGCGGTCAGCGGCGCCGGGATAAGATGGAACTCGGGTTTGAGCTGGGCCTGGCCGGTAAAGCTTGCCGGCATCAGCCCTAGGCCGACGATCAGTTGTTCGCCGGTGCCCGGGGCCGCCGTCAACTGAACCACGAAGACGAACACGCAGGCGGCGATCAGGCCCCAGGTCACCCAGGCATGGACGATCAAGACGCGCGGGTTGTCGTCGTGCAGGGGAATGAAAGGCATCGCGCCGTCCGTTCCGTGGCCGTACCGGCCCCTATCGTGTTACCGCTCCGCTTCGGGCGGCGTCCATTTCTCGTAGGCCGGCAACTGCCCGTCGATGTGCAGCCAGGGCAGGCGGCTCTCCGTCCAGATGTGCCGGTCGGGCGGACAGGCCTCGGGGTGGTCCAGGCTGACCACCGTCACGTCGATGGAGGCCGGGTCGTGCGTCGAGGTGAAGCCGATGTGCGTCCCGCAGTTGGTGCAGAAGGTGCGTGCGCCGTGGTCCGACGAATTGAACGT
>JAZFZX010000333.1:0-8236 GCA_036444135.1 Kiloniellales bacterium
CGGCCCGCAACAATGCACCAAGGCGGTTGCCATTGCCGGTGGAACGCGCTTGCCTAGTTGCGGGCGCGCGCCTGTGGCGCCAACCGGCTAGGAGACGAGACGCCATGAGCACGGAGGCCTTTTCCGACATCGGCGCCTGTGTGTTCGACGCCTACGGCACGCTGTTCAACGTGCACTCGGCGGTCGAACGCGGCGGCGCCTCGCTGGGCGACAAGGCCGCGGGCGTCTCCGCCCTGTGGCGGCAGAAGCAGCTCGAATACACCTGGTTGCGCAGCCTGATGGGCGCCCACGCCGACTTCCGGCAGGTGACGGCCGACGGCCTGGACTACGCGCTCGCCGCCCACGAGGTGAACGATCCCGTCATGCGGGCGAACCTGATGGAGCTTTACCTGACGCTGGAGGCCTATCCCGACGTGGCCCCCTGTCTCGAGGCCCTGCGCAGCGCGGGCCGGTCGACCGCGATCCTCTCGAACGGTACGCCCGACATGTTGCAAGCCGCGGTGTCTTCGGCCGGCTTGTCGGAGCTGTTCGACGCGGTCCTCTCGGTCGAGGCCGTCGGCATCTACAAGCCCGATGCCCGGGTCTATCAGCTGGCCGTGGACCGCCTGCACCTGGCACCGGCGCGCATCTGTTTCGTCTCGACCAACGGCTGGGACGCCGCCGGCGCATCATTCTTCGGCTTACGGGTTGCCTGGATGAATCGCTTCGCGCAGCGCCCGGAACGGCTGCCGGATGCACCGGCCGCCGTCATCGGGGCGCTCGACGAACTTCCCGGACTGTTGGGTCTGTGAGATGGCGGACGGTGGCGTCAGCCCCACCGACGGTTATCGCGAACGGCATTTGACGGCCCAGGACGGCCTGCGCCTCTATTACCGGGATTACGGCGATGCTCTGTCAGACCGCCGGCCCCTGCTGTGCCTCGCCGGCCTGGCGCGCAATTCCAAGGACTTTCACAGCTTCGCCCTGCGTCAGTCGCACACGCGGCGCGTCGTCTGTCCGGACTACCGCGGGCGAGGACGTTCCGGCTACGACAGCGACTGGCGCAACTACAGGCCCGAGGTCTATGTGAACGACCTCTTTCACTTGATGGCCGCCGCCAACCTCCACCACGTGGCGATCTGCGGCATCTCGATGGGCGGGCTGCTGGCGATGGGCATGGCCGTCGCTGCGCCCGCACAGCTGGCCGGGGTGATCGTCAACGACGCCGGCCCGGAAATCGAGACGCGCGGACTGGCCCGGATCCTCGAATACGTCGGGCGGGACCACCCGCAAAGCGACTGGAATTCTGCGCTGGCGGAGACCAAGAGGCTGTTCCCACAGCTCGGCCTGGACAGCGAAGCGGACTGGCGGCCGATCTCCGAAGGCACCTTCCGCGAAGGCGAGGACGGGCTGCTGCACGTGGACTGGGACGTGGCGCTCGCCAAGGCCCTGACGCATGACCAGCAGGACCTTTGGATCTATTATCGCGCGCTGGCGCCCTTGCCGGTCCTGGCCATTCGTGGCGAGCTGTCCGACGTGCTGTCGGCCGAGACTTTTCAGCGAATGGCCGAACTGAAACCGGACCTTGTCCAGGTTAGCGTACCGGGCGTGGGTCACGTTCCGAGGCTCAATCACCCGCTGGTGGAGCACGCCATAGATGACTTCCTCGCCCGGCTCGATGCCTGAGCGCAAGACCCATGAGCCGCCTCCCGGCGCGCCGGGCCTGACGGAGATCGAGGCCGCCGCCGAACGCTTGTCCGGCCGGGCGGTCCGTACCCCTCTGCTGGAGTTCCCGGCGTTGAACGAGCGGATCGGCGGCCGCGTCCTGGTCAAGGCCGAGACCCTGCAGCGCACCGGTTCATTCAAGTTCCGTGGCGCTTATAACAAGATCAGCCAGATCCCCGAGGCGGCGCGGCCTCGTGGCGTGGTCGCCTTTTCGTCGGGAAACCACGCCCAAGGAGTGGCCGCGGCAGCGTCTCTGCTGGGCGTGCCGGCTACGATCGTCATGCCGGCCGACGCGCCGGCCATCAAGATCGAAAACACCCGCGCCCTCGGGGCCGAAGTGGTGTGCTACGACCGTGACAGCGAATCACGGGAAGCGGTCGCCGAAGCCCTCGCGGCGGAACGCCGGGCCACCCTCGTGCGGCCGTTCGACGATCCGGACATCATCGCCGGCCAGGGAACCTGCGGGCTGGAGATCGCCCAGCAGGCGCAGGCCTTGGACGCGCGCCCGGACGCGGCGCTGGTGTGTTGCGGCGGCGGCGGCTTAGCCGCCGGCACGGCCACCGCACTGGCCGCGCTGAGCCCGGAGACAAAGGTTTATTCCGTGGAGCCCGAAGCCTTCGACGATACGGCGCGTTCGCTGGCCGCCGGCCGCCGGCTCGGCAACCAAGCCGCGGCGGGGTCCTTCTGCGACGCTCTGCTGGCGCCGATGCCGGGCGAGCTCACCTTCGCCATCAACCACCGGCTTCTGACCGGCGGTCTCGCGGTCAGCGATCAGGAGGTGGCGGACGCCATGATCTTCGCCTTCCGCGTTCTCAAGCTGGTGGTGGAACCCGGCGGCGCAGTCGCACTTGCCGCCTTGTTGGCCGGGCGGTACGAGGCGCGCGGTATGACAGTGGCAATCACCCTATCGGGAGGCAACGTGGATTCGGACACCTTCGCGCAGGTGCTCGCCGCCGGACGTGTCTGATTGAACGGGCGGCTTGCCGCCGCCGTGCGAATTTATACCAGCAATCCTAGGTATTACCCAGTCGCCGATTTCGCCTTGGGCGTATCAACCCCGGACTGGGACGCCGCCCCGGAGGTTTTCCCGGCGGTCTTTTTCTTCGCGTCCATGTACTTGACGCGGCCCTCGAACTTCGCGCCCAACTCGATGGCCAGGCTCTGCTGCACGATATCGCCCTTGAGGCGGGCGGTCGCGCCCAGGACCACGGTACCGGCCTGCACCTTGCCCTTTACCGTGCCATCGATCTGAGCGATCTCGGCATCGACGTTCCCGTCCAACCGGCCGCCGTCGCTGACGACCAGCGTTCGGGCACGCACGTTGCCCTGCACGTGGCCCTCGATCCGCACGTTGCCGGCGCTCTCGATCTCTCCGACCACCCGCAGGCCGGTGCCGATCACGGATTGCTTTCCCGCGCCGCCGTCGCCCCGCGGTCCGTCCTCCGCCGCCAGCGCCTTGCCGCCGCCCGCGGGGTTCTTATCACCCTTTAAAAGCATTGCGTCCTGCCATCAGGAACCGCGACGGATCCTGCGGCTTGGCGTTGACCATGATTTCGTAATGCAGATGCGGGCCGGTACTCCGCCCGGAGCTGCCAAGCAAGCCAATTTCGTCGCGGTGGGCGACTTCCTGACCCTTCTTCACCAGAACCTTCTGAAGATGCGCATAGCGGGTGAGGATGCCATGGTCGTGTTCGATCTCCACCAGCCGACCATAGCGGCCGCTCCAGCCGGCAAAGACCACGGTGCCGGGCGCCGGGGCTATGACCGGCGTCCGCATGGGCGCCTTCAGATCGATGCCGAAGTGCATTGCCTTGCGGCCGTTGACCGGATCCGTGCGCTCGCCGTAGCGGCCCGTGACCCGGTAATAGTCGAGCGGACTGGATAGGGGCATGGTGCGCACGGCCTCCTGCAGCGCCTCCCAGCGATCCATCTGCTGGTCGAGCAAGGCCACCGAGCCGCGGAACTCCAGATGGGGATCGGCTTCGATGAGGAAATCGCCCGGCACGAAAGGACCGCCTTGGGCCAGGCCAAGGCTCTCTATGCTCATGTCCTTGATGAGGTCATTGATGTTGAGGCCGGTCATTGCGACGACCCGCTCGATCATGTCGATGCCGATCAGCGTCCGCTCGGTGAGCCGCTGTACGACAGCGACCTGGATTTCACTCACCTCGTCCAAGTGATTCTCGAGCTTGTCCGCGCGGGCTTGGAGGAATTGGCGCTGATCTTGCAGGCCATCGGCGCGCGTGCCGGCGGCGGCAAGCTCGATCTCGAGACCCGAGACGCGATTGTCGAGCACAACCTCGCGCTGCGCCGCGACCGCGATTTCCTCTTGGAGACTTTGGGCCTCGGCATGGAGAGCCGCCTTCTCGGTCGCCAAGGCTTCGTTCTGCGACTGCGCCTCCAACAGCGCGCCATCGAGCGCGGCGACCTGTCGTTCAAGATCGGTCTTCTCGGCCGAGGTGCTTGCCAGTCGCTCTTCGACCCGCCGCAGTTCGCGGTCCAGCCGTTCGCGGGCGGCGGCAATCTCGACGCCTTCGGCCCGCCTTCGCCTCAAGGTCCGGGGGGTGGCCTCGCGCACGGCAAGCTGTGGCTGGGCGCTTTCGAATCTCCGCAGGTGCGTCTGCAAACCCTGACGTGCCAAGACGGTCCGCGCTTTGCCGGTTTCCGTATCCTTGAGCTGCGCCCGAATGTCGTCCAGCGCACCGTCGCCACCGCCGCCCTCGGCCAGCCGCGACAGCAGTAGGCTCTGGTTGGCCTCGAGGTCGCCGACGAGCCTGACGACATCGCTGTTGTACGCCTCGGCTTCGGTCAGGGCTTCCAGATGAGCGAGCCTCTGTTTCTCGATCTCGCGCTCCGCGGCGCCAAGGCTCAGGCCCAGATAGGCAAGACCGGCCGTGGCGCCGACAATCCACAAGGCGAGCCCCAAACCCGTGGCCGAGAGCGCGATTTGGCGCATGCGCGTTAGGCGGACGTAGTCGAAACGCCCGGTACCACGCAGGAAAATCTCCCGATCCCTAAACAGATGCGACATGCGGGCGTTCAGCCGCGTACGCGCACCCTCGATCTTGTTCTTGGTGATCCGTTCCAGGATACCCCCTCCTTGACCGAATACCTCCCTCGAATCGGCCATGTCCGATCGGCATGCCCGTCGCCAGAAAGCCAGCCGGCCTCCAAGCTGCGCAGCATGCCGCAGTCGTCCGATCCGGATCAGGAATCCCCCATCCCAGACGGCTTCAACGATCGCCCGTATGGTCCCCCGCGACTGACGCGCGGCCCGCGTGGCGGTTGAACAGGCGCGCGGCCACAGCGTGTTCCCCCACGCATTCGTGGCCGCACGTAACCTATCCATGGCTGGTGCAATGGGCAAGGTTTTACACCTCCGTGCCGCAAGTTTCACGCCAGGCGGCTTGGAGGTCTACGAGGCCCGAGAGATCTTAAGAAGCTGTTACCGGCTGGTTCTTAACCTTTACCGGCCCGCAGAGACCGGGAAAAATTGCGCTCCACGTAATCGACGATCTGCTGCACGCAGTCGTCCACCGGGTCGCTGGCCGTATCGACGGTCAGTTCGGGCTTGGCAGGTGCCTCGTAAGGCGCCGATATGCCGGTGAACTCAGCAATCTCACCGGACCGCGCCTTGCGGTACAGTCCTTTCGGGTCGCGCTGCTCGCAGGTCTGCAGGTCGGCCTTGATGTAAATCTCGTGGAAGCCGCTGTGCGCCGCGGTGCGGGCGCGGTCCCGGTCGGCGCGATAGGGCGAGATGAAGGCGGAGATGCAGATCGTACCGGAATCGGCGAACAAGGCCGCGACCTCGCCCACCCGGCGGATATTTTCGGTGCGGTCTTCCGGCGCGAAACCGAGGTTGGCGTTGAGGCCGCCACGCACGTTGTCGCCGTCCAGCACGTAGACATGATAGCCCTTGTTGAACAGGCGCTGCTCGACCGCCATGGCGAGTGTTGATTTGCCCGCTCCGGACAGGCCGGTAAGCCACAGGACACCCCCGGAATGACCATTGCGCTCCACACGATGGTCGGCGCTGACGCGGTGCTCGACGCTGGTGAGATGGGTCGCCTTGACGGACAGGGCCTCGCGCTGATCGGGGTAACCCTCCATGGAAATGACGCCGCCGGCCACCGTATCGTAGCCATCGACCAGCGCAAAGCGCCCGGTGCGCGCCATGTCGCGGTACTCGTCGAGCGCCAGCACCTGGCGGCAGCGCAGCACGACCTCCGCAACCGCATTGCGCTCCACCCGCTCGCCCGGCGCCCTTGCCAGGGTGTTGGTGTCGATGATGCGCTCGATCGACTGAACGCGGACGCGGGCATCACGTGTGGCCAGCTTGAGCTTGTAGGTCTTGCCCTCCTCCATCGGCTCGTGCGCCAGCCAGAAGACCGTCGCCCGGAACACCGTCGTCAGCTGCGGCGGGTTCCGCTCGTGGCTCGCGATCTCGCCGCGCTCCACGAAGATCTGCTCGTCGAGCGTGATCGCAACCGACTGCCCGGCGCGTGCCTCGAAGGGCGCCGGCTCGCTGTTCCAGGCCTCGATGGACTGCACCTGCGCGCTTTTGCCCGAGGGCGAGAACAACAACCTGTCGCCGACGCGCAAGACGCCGGATTCGATGCGCCCGGCCAGGATCCGGCGGCGGTCGAACTTGTAGACGTCCTGGATGGGCAAGCGTAGCGGCTGATCCAACGGCCGGGTCACCATCTGAAAGCGGTCGAGCGTCTCCAGAAGACTAAGGCCGTCATACCAGGGCATGGCCGGCGCCGCGTCGGCCTCGCCGCGCCGTACGGTATTGACCGCGACGTTGTCGCCGTCGCGGCCCGACAGCGGCACGATGAAGGTGGGGGTGACGCCGATCTCACCGAGGTAATGGGCGATCTCGTGCGAGACCTCGGCGAAGCGTTCCTCCCGGTAATCGACCAGGTCCATCTTGCTGACGGCGACCGCGACCTGGCGCACGCCGAGCAGATGCAGAAGATAACCGTGCCGGCGGGTCTGCTCGCGCACGCCCTCGGCGGCGTCCACCACCAGGACCGCAGCATCGGCGGCTGCGGCGCCGCTCACCATGTTCTTCAGGAACTCCCGATGGCCGGGCGCGTCGATGATGACGTAATCCCGCACCTCGGTCTTGAACCAGATCTGCGTCGTGTCGATGGTCACCGCCTGGTCGCGCTCGGCCTGGAAGGCGTCCAGCACGAAGGACCATTCGATCGCCATGCCGCGCTTGGCCGAGGCGGCCTGCAGCTCCTCCACCTTGCCGGAGGGCAGCGAATCGGTCTCGTACAAAAGGCGCCCGATCAGCGTCGACTTGCCGTGGTCGACGTGGCCGACAATGACGATCTTGAGCAGCTCGCGCTCCGGGCTCTGCGGTGGCCTAGGGTTCATCGGAAGTCCAGGTCCTACATGTAGCCGGTGGCGCGCAGGCGCTCGAAGGCGTCCTCGCGCTCGTGGTCCATGGCGCGGCCGGCCCGCTCCGAAGTCTTGGTCACCTCCAGCTCGGCGATGATCTCCGCGATGGTGGAGGCCTCCGATTCGATGGGAGAGGTGATGTCCTGGTCGCCGAGCGAGCGGTACCGTTTGCCGTCCCGGGCGAAGTAGAGCGACACCACGGGGATGGCCTCACGCTCGATGTAGCGCCAGATGTCGATCTCGGTCCAGTGCAGCAAGGGGTGAATGCGCACGTGCGCGCCGGGCGGAAAGTCGGTCTTGTACTGGTCCCAGAATTCCGGCGGCTGGTCGCGGAAATCCCAGGCGCCCGATTCGTCGCGCGGGCTGAACACGCGTTCCTTGGCCCGCGTTGCCTGTTCGTCGCGCCGGATGCCGGCGATGATTCCCTTGTACTCGTGCTTCTCGATGATCGCCTTGAGGCCCAGGGTCTTGCGTGCGGCCGAGCGCGCCGCGGGTGGCAGCGACGAATCGACCTCCTCGATCGGCGGGCAATCGCCGGTCACCAGCTGCAGGTTCCACTCCGCCGCGTAGCGCTCGCGGAACTCGTACATCTCCTTGAATTTCTTGCCCGTGTCCACGTGCGCCACGGGAAACGGCACGTGGCCGCAGAAGGCCTTGCGGGCCAGCCAGACCATGACATTGGAGTCCTTGCCGAGCGACCACAGCATGGCGATCGGCGCGATCTGGCTGTAGGCCTCGCGCAAAATGTAGATCGACTGCGATTCCAGTTCGTCCAGGTGCAGCATCGAAATGGATCCGGAGGTCGGGCGGCAGAACGTCCGCGGGTGTTGCAGTGCAGCAAATACGCATTCGCGCACCAGGAATCAAGACCCGAGCGCGCCACTTTTTCAGCGCAGACCACCGCGTTCACCGCGAAAGGAGCGTGCGTCACGGATATGCGCTTGAGGGCTCAAGGTCGGGCACTTTGCGGTCGATCACGGCTTCGGTGCCAAGTTCCAGCAACAGGTCCTCCTTGGCCTTGGAGGCGATCGCGACAACGCGGGCGCCGCGTAAGCAGCACAATTGCAACGCCATGGACCCGACACCGCCCGACGCACCAGTGACGATCACGGTCTCACCTGGT
>JAZFZX010000334.1:0-2409 GCA_036444135.1 Kiloniellales bacterium
GGGCGCGTACATGCGCGTACGACCCTGGCCTGGCCGCCCATGTTGCATCGCAGCAGTTGTCTGATCGCGTGAAATATTATATAATACAAGCGCGTAAGGTTGCTAAATCGGCGGCGGAACACCGCCATCGATAGCTAGAAGGCCGAGGTATTATACAGCAATCCGCCGAGCCGTATCGGGGATCACGCCGCTGTCCGTGGCAGCGCAGGGCCGTGCCCCGGTCTGTATCGGCGGATGAATTTATGCCGATCGATTGAGCCGCATCGGCCACGGAGACAGGACAAGGACAAGAGAACAGAGTATGGCAAAAACGAAACACAGTGAGTACAGCGCAGGCGATTTCGTGGTCTATCCTACCCACGGCGTGGGCAAGGTGCTCGGCATCGAGGCCCAGGAGATCTCGGGTATCAAACTGGATCTCATCATCATCAAATTCGACAAGGATCGTATGACGCTGCGCGTACCCGTGGAAAAGGCGCAGGATTCCGGGTTGCGCAAGCTCTCGACCCGCAAGGTCATGGATAGCGCCTTGACCACGCTGAAGGGCCGCAGCCGGGCGAAACGCACCATGTGGAGCCGACGCGCCCAGGAGTATGAAGCCAAGATCAATTCCGGTGATCCCGTATCGATCGCCGAGGTGGTCCGCGATCTGCACCGTGGCGACGACCAGCCGGATCAATCCTACAGTGAGCGCCAGATGTATCAGGCGGCCCTCGACCGCTTGGCCCGCGAGCTGGCCGCCCTGGAAAAGATCGATGAAGCCTCGGCCGCGCAAAAGCTCGAGGAGATGCTGAAAGCGGCTTGAGAGGGGTTCCTCGGCCGCCGGTCGAAAACGGCGGCCGAGGCTTTTTGTACGTCTCGTCTCCCTTGGTTCTTGCAGTCCTCACACCGGTTCCAGCGGCGATGCAAGCAGCAGAGGAGCGCCTTGCGGGCGCCATGATGGATCGGCAGAAATTCGCCAAGCTGCGCGCCGTGCGACGCGTGTGGGCCATTGCGGCGATTCATGGCGAGGCCGAACGCTTGGAAGAGCTTCACGCGGCACTGTGGCGCCGTTTGCAGCCCGGCGACCGAATCGTCTACCTGGGCAACCTGATCGGGCGCGGCCCGGCGGTCCTGCAGACGCTGAACGAACTTCTGGCCTTTCGCCGGGTCCTCCTGGCCGGCCGCAACGCCTTCGCCTGCGACCTCGCCTACCTCCGCGGCGCGCAGGAGGAGATGTGGCAGAAGCTCCTGCAGCTGCAGTTCTCCCAGGATCCCCGCGGCGTGCTGTCATGGATGCTCGAGCAGGGTGTGGGCGCCACCCTTGAAGCCTACCGCATCGACATCGAACAGGTGCGCGAGGCGGCCAACTCGGGACCCCTGGTGCTGACGCGCTGGACCAGCCGCCTGCGCCGGGCGGTCCAGGACAGCCCTGGTCATTTCCAGCTGTTCGGTGCGCTCAGGCGCGCGGCTTTCACCGAGGACGAAAGCCTGCTGTTCGTGAACGCCGGTCTGGACCCCGCCCGGCCCCTGGAGACGCAATTCGACAGCTTCTGGTGGGGCGGTAGCGCCTTCGGCCGGATCTCGGAGCCGTACGGCAGGTTTCAGAGGATCGTTCGCGGCTACGACACCGCTCATCCTGGGTTCCTGGAAACCGAATACACGCTGACCATCGACGGCGGCTGCGGCTTCGGCGGGCCGCTTTTGGCGGCCTGCCTGCTGCCCGGCGGCGAGCTGGTCGACCGGATCGAGGTCTGAGCCGAACCTGGGCACCCCCCTTCCCCCCGCCGGCGGTGAATTACGCGGTCAGGACTCGAGATAGCGCCGCAGGCCGTCGGCGATCTTTGCGGCCTGGGCAAAGTGATCGAAATGGGTGACGTAGGCCCCATCCGGTCCCATCAGATAGATGAAGGACGAGTGGTCCATCAGGTAGTCGCTCGCCGAGTCGTCCTCGACCTTGGCGTAGTAGACGCGATATTCCTTGGCGGCGGCGGCGATCTGCTCGGCTGAGCCGGTGAGCGCCACCAGATCCGGGTGGAAGTTGGGCACGTAGGCGGCCAGTGCCTCGACCGTGTCGCGCTCGGGGTCGACGGTGATGAACAGCGGCGCCACCCGCTCCGCCAGGTCCGGATCGCTCTCCGCCAGGCTCCGCAGCGCCTGGCTCATGGCGAGCAGCGTCGTGGGGCAGACGTCCGGGCAAAAGGTGTAGCCGAAATAGACCAGCAGGTAGCGGCCCCGAAAATCTGCGTCGCGACGGGTTTGCCCGTGGTGATCCACCAGCTCGAAGGGGCCGCCGACCTGGGCTACGCCATAGCTGGCGGTCGTGCCCGTAACGGCGACCGGCGGCAGCGGCGTACGGTACCACTGCCAGGACAGAAGGCCGGCGCCAAGCAGCACGAATCCTATGGCAACGATCAGCCAGACGCGCGC
>JAZFZX010000335.1:0-3418 GCA_036444135.1 Kiloniellales bacterium
GCTGCCAGTATCCCGGCTGCGAGGAAGACGGCATCTACCGGGCGCCCATGTCGCCGGCCCGGCTGGACGACTATTACTGGTTCTGTCTGACGCACGTGCGGGACTACAACAAGGCCTGGAACTACTACGCCGGAATGAGCGAGAACGAGGTCGAATACCACCGCCGGCAGGACACCGTGTGGCGGCGACCGACCTGGCCGGTGGGCGGGCAGGCGCTTCGCCAACAGCGGCGCATCGAAGAACAGTTGAGGCGGGACTTCGCCGGCGTGTTCGAGGAGGGCACCGGCACGAACCACGCGACGCGGCCGCAGAGCGAGCAGGACAAGGCGCTTTCGATTCTCGACCTTGAACCCGAGGCCGACATCACCGAAATCAAGGCACGGTACAAAAAGCTGGTGAAGCGGCTGCACCCGGACGCCAACGGTGGCGACCGCGCCGCCGAGGAACATCTGAAAGCGGTCAATCAGGCCTACGCGACGCTCAAGAACGGCTGCGTCTAGACAACCCACCCCGACCCGTGAGAGGTTCCGCAGCCCCACGGGTTATTGAAAGGCTACCGATGGCCGAAACTTCAGAGAATGCGCAGACCCAAGCGCCCGAGGACATGCCCGACATCACGGTCTCGGTGCGCCAGACCTTCGGGTTCGACAGCGACATGCAGGTGCCGGCCTTCGGCCAGACGAACGAGCACGTTCCGGATCTGGATATCGCCTATCGCTTCGACCGCGACACGACGCTCGCCATCCTGGCCAGCTTCGCCCACAACCGGAAGCTCCTGATCCAGGGCTATCACGGCACCGGCAAGTCCACCCACATCGAACAGGTGGCGGCGCGGCTCAACTGGCCGTGCCTCAGGATCAACCTGGACAGCCACATCAGCCGCATCGACCTGATCGGCAAGGACGCCATCGTGCTCAAGGACGGCATGCAGATCACCGAGTTCCGCGAGGGTCTGCTGCCCTGGGCCTTGCAGCGGGCGACCTGTCTGGTGTTCGACGAGTACGACGCGGGCCGTCCCGACGTCATGTTCGTGATCCAGCGCGTTCTCGAGGCCGAAAGCCGGCTCACCCTGCTCGACCAGAACAAGGTGATCCGCCCGCACCCGGCCTTCCGCCTGTTCGCCACGACCAACACCATCGGCTTGGGCGACACCACCGGCCTCTACCACGGCACCCAGCAGATCAATCAGGCCCAGATGGACCGCTGGAACATCGTCGCCACGCTCAACTATCTGCCGCACGACGAAGAGGTGGAGATCGTTCTGGCCAAATGCCCGGATCTCGACAATCCGGAGGGCCGCGAGACGGTCGCCGCGATGGTGGCGCTTGCCGACCTCACGCGCAGCGGTTTCATCAACGGCGACATTTCCACGGTGATGAGCCCGCGCACCTGCATCACCTGGGCCGAGAACGCGCGCATCTTCAATGACATCGGATTCGGGTTCCGCGTCACCTTCGTGAACAAGTGCGACGAGATGGAACGCCCGGTGGTCGCCGAGTATTACCAGCGCTGTTTCGGCACGGAATTGGTGGAGACGGGGGTCAAGGCCTCCCTCGTCTGAGCCGCGCGTCATGACCCAGAGCGAAACCCCACTCGAAAGGTTCCGCCGGTCCACCGGCGCGACGGTCCGTGCCATCGCCGCGCAGGACGACGTCACCGTCGCCTTCACGCCAAACGCCCAGGGCCTGTCGGGCAAGGAGGTTCGCGTTCAGAGCCCATCGCGCGACCTGCATCCGCAGGAGGTCGTGCAGGTTCGCGGCGCGACGGACTCCATGGCGCTGCGTCTTCGGCATCATAACAATGCCCTGCACGCCAAGCGGCGGCCGGTGAATCCGCTGGCACGCGAGGTCTTCGACGCCGTCGAACAGGCGCGCTACGAGGCGCTCGGCATGCGCCGCATGGCCGGGGTGGCGGAAAACCTGGACTCCATGCTCGACCAGCGCTGCCGAGAGCGTGGCTACGCCCGTATCGAAAGCCGCGAGGAGGCCCCGCTTTCCGAGGTCCTGCGCGTCCTGACGCGCGAGGCCGTGACCGGCCGTCCGCCGCCGCCCGCGGCGCAGACCATGGTCGACCTCTGGCGGCCCGCGATGGACCCGCAAGTCCGGGACGACCTGTGGCATCTCAGGGACCTGGTGGAAGACCAGGAGGCCTTTTACGAGGCCCTGCGCGCGCTGCTCACGCATCTCGACCTGGACCCGACCAGCGAGGACGAGGCCCGCGGCGAGGAACAGGCCGACAACGAAGACGACCAGGGCGAATCCGAGGACGATCAGGACCGGGGCGACGGCGAGCAGGATCTGGCGGCCGACTCGGACGAGAGCGACAGCGACTCGCGCGACTCGAGCGACAGCGACGCCAGCGACACCGATGCCCTAGATGCCGATGGCCTGATGCTGCCGGATGCGGCCGAGGAGGAGCCCGCCCGGCCCTGGCGGCCGCCCCGATTCGATGACCTGCGCAACTTCCCCGGCGACGCCTACCGGGCCTACACGGCCGAATTCGACGAGGTCGTCAACGCCGAAGAGCTGTGCGATGCCGACGAACTGGCGCGCCTGCGCCTCATGCTGGACCAGCAACTGGCGAGCCTCCAGGGCATGATCGCGCGTCTGGCCAACCGGCTGCAGCGGCGGCTCTTGGCGAAGCAGACGCGCGCCTGGGAGTTCAACCTGGATGAGGGCCTGCTCGATGCCTCGCGCCTGGCGCAGATCGTGGCCAACCCGTCGCACTCCCTGTCCTTCAAGCAGGAAAAGGAAACCACCTTCCGCGACACGGTCGTCACGCTGCTGATCGACAACTCCGGCTCCATGCGCGGGCGCCCCATCTCGGTCGCGGCGATGAGCGCCGACATGCTGGCCCGCACGCTGGAGCGCTGCGGCGTCAAGGTGGAGATCCTCGGTTTCACGACGCGCATGTGGAAAGGCGGGCAGTCGCGCGAACGCTGGATCGCCGACAGCAAGCCGGCCAACCCCGGTCGCCTGAACGACCTGCGGCACATTATCTACAAGTCCGCCGACGCGCCCTGGCGGCGCGCCCGCAAGAACCTGGGACTCATGCTGCGCGAGGGCATCCTCAAGGAGAACATCGACGGCGAGGCCTTGATCTGGGCCCACAACCGGCTGCTGGGCCGGGCCGAGGAACGGCGCATCCTGATGGTCATCTCCGACGGCGCGCCGGTCGACGATTCGACACTCTCGGTCAACCCCGGCAACTACCTGGAGCGCCACCTGCGCCAGGTCATCGAGTTCATCGAGAGCCGCTCGCCGGTGGAGCTGATCGCCGTCGGCATCGGCCACGACGTGACCCGCTATTACCGCAAGGCCGTGACCATCGTCGACGCCGAGCAGTTAGGCGGCGCGATGCTGGAGAAGCTGGCCGAGCTGTTCGACGAGGAGGCATCCGCGGGCCCACAGCCGCGCCG
>JAZFZX010000336.1:0-3979 GCA_036444135.1 Kiloniellales bacterium
GAGGCCCTCCGGCGTATCGCGCCCGTAGAGGCGATTGGCGAGGCCGGAGGCGATGGCCTTGAGCCGGTTCCAGGTATCCGCGCGGAGTTGCGAGGCGTTGTAATGGGCGCCGAGCGAAAACTCGTCCGTCGTACCCGGCGCTTTATCGTCCTGCTTTGCCATGACGACCTCCCCGCTACAGTGTGACAGCGACGGCCTAGAGGTTTCAACCGTTGCGACCTTGGGGCAGATCTGCGGCCCTGCGCCCAGGCCACGGTTTTTAACCCCATTTCCTATACGGACGGGCCCCATGCGGCCTTTGATCCGGTCGAAATAAGCAAAAAATTAACCAAACTCCGTAACCATACGGACCGACGTGTTCGTAAGCTATCTGGACGCCACTGGACCCAGCCCGATGATCGATATTGCGCTTGAAACAGCCCGCACCGTCATTTTGCTCGGTTTGACCGTCTTTCTCTTCATTGCGGGGCGAGACCGCTTCAACCGGTCGCGCAAGGGGTGGAACCTGATTCTCGCAGGGTTTCTGCTGTTGCTGTTTGGTAGCGCTCTCGACATCACGGACAACTTCGAGAGCCTCAATCCATACCTCGTTATTGGCGACACCCAGGCACAGGCCTTTCTGGAAAAGGCCGTGGGATTTCTCGGCGGATTCATCTGCGTCGCCGTGGGGTTGGTCCTCTGGGTCCCGACTGTCCAACGCCTCTCCGACGAGGTCTCGCAGCGCGAACGGTCGGAAGAGAAACTGCGCGACATTCAGGGCCATCTGGAAGAGACGGTCCGGCGGCGGACCAGCGAACTCGACAGTGCGAATACGGACCTCCAGCGGGAAATCGCCGAACACAAGCGCGTCCGCCAGGAGCTGGAGGAGATCAAGCTTCGCGATGAACTGATCCTCGAGGCGGCGGGCGAGGGGATCTATGGGCTGGATCTCGAGGGCCGCACGACCTTCGCCAATCCCGCCGCAGCGCACATGATCGGTTGGACGCCGGAGGAGCTTCTGGGTCAGCCGCAACACGACATCCTGCACCACAGCAAACCGGACGGCACGCGCTATCCGCGCGAGGAATGCCCCATCTACGCGGCTTTCAGGGACGGCCAGGTCCACCACGTCACCGACGAGGTGTTCTGGCGCAAGGACGGAACCAGCTTTCCGGTCGAGTACGTCAGCACGCCGATTCGCAAGGACGGCGAGTTGGTTGGGGCGGTCGTCGTGTTCCGGGACGTGACCGAGCGCCGCCGCGCCGAGGCGGCGAAGAGGGAGAGCGAGGCCCGGCTCACGGCGATCATGGAGAACGCGCCGGCGGAGATCTACCTCAAGGACGCCGAAGGGCGCTATGTCCTGATCAATCGGCAATACGAACGACTGTGGGGCGTCACGAACGAAGGCGTTCGCGGCAAGCTGCCGGACCAAATTCATGACCAGAGCGAATTTGCCGAGGCGGCCAGGGCGCACGACCTGGCGGTGCTCGAGTCGGGAGAGGTCATCGAGCGGGAGAACGACGTCCTCATGAACGATGGGCCGCACACTTTGCACATGATCAAGTTCCCCATCCGCGATGCGGCTGGGCGAATTGCCGGGTTGGGTGCCATCGCGACCGACGTGACCAAGCAGAAATGGGCCGAAAGGACCATTCTGGCGAGCAAGGAAGAGGCAGATCAGGCCAACCGGACCAAGGCGGAATTCCTCGCCAACATGAGCCATGAGCTGCGCACACCGCTCAACGCCATCATCGGCTATTCGGAGTTCATCCAGGCCCAAAAGCCCGGAGCGGAGGGCCATCCCCGATACGCCGAGTTTGCTGGCAACATTCTTGAAGCCGGGCGCCACCTGCTGGACCTCATCAACGACATTCTCAACTTGTCGAAGATCGAAGCGCGGGGCAGCGAGCTCACCGAAGAGGAGATCGAGATTCCCGAACTGCTGCGCGCCGTGGAGAGGCTGTTGAAGCAGCGGGCCGAGCGGCAGGGCATCGACCTGCAGATCGAATGGGCCGAGGACCTGCCCCATCTGTGGGCCGATAGGTGCAAGCTGAAGCAGGTGCTGATCAATCTCGTGACCAACAGCATCAAGTTTACCGAGCTGGGCGGGAAGGTCACGCTGCGGGCGTGGTTCCGCGAGCCTGGCGGCTACGTCTTTCAGGTCACCGACACCGGGATCGGCATCGCGCTGGCCGACATCCCCAAGGCGCTTTCACAATTCGGCCAGGTCGATAACCCCCTCAGCCGCGAGCACGAGGGCACGGGCCTCGGCCTGCCCTTGTCGAAGGCGCTGGTCGAGATGCACGGCGGATCTCTGGACCTGCAGAGCAAGCCGGGCTACGGCACGACCGTGACCGTTCGTGTGCCGGCCGAGCGGATTTCCGACAAGACCGGCGCGACCGAACCCGCAGGCGAGATCGAGCGGGCGGCGGGCTGACTGCGGGGCCGCGCTCGGTTGTTGCCGACGCCCCGACGCGCAAGCACTCAGGTCGCCTAACGCCTGTCCTGAAGAATGGCGTTATCGGCGCATTTCGCTCCCACGATCGAATCCCGAACCACCGCATATCGGCGCCGGTCGTCGCCTGTGCTATCGTCGACGGCATGGGGGGCCGATTAGCCGGGTGATGGGGGTGATATGGCGGCGCGTTTCCAGTTGATCTCCTTCAAGCTCTGCCCCTTCGTGCAACGCTCGGTCATCACGCTGTTGCACAAGGGCATCGACTTCGAGACGACCTTCATCGAGCTCTCGGACCCGCCGCCGTGGTTCGCGGCGCTGTCGCCGCTCGGCAAGGTGCCGGTGCTGAGGGTGGACGGCGAGACCACGGTCTTCGAATCCGCCGTGATCAACGAATATCTGGACGAAGTCACGCCCGGCCAACTGCTGCCCGAGGACCCGCTGCTCCGGGCACGGGCGCGCGCCTGGATCGAGTTCGGCGCGGCCTGTCTCTGGCACTGCTTCGAGATAACCATGGCCGAAACGGCGGCGAAGCTCGACGAAGTCTACGCCGCGCTCGCCCAAAAACTCACCCATTTGGAAGGCAGCTTGGACGCGGGCCCCTACTTTGAGGGCGAGACCTTCTCGCTGGTCGATGCCGCCTATGCCCCCCTGTTCATGCGCCTTGCCTACTTCGCGGAGGTTACCGCGATCCATTCAACGGCTGACTTCCCGAAGGTGAGCCGCTGGAGCGTGGCCTTGCTCGCGGAGCCCGCCGTGCAGGCCTCCGTCGTACCGGAGTTCCGCGAGCTCATGGAAGCGCACATCCGCAAGCGCCGAGGCCATCTCGCCGGCCTGATGCCCGGTGGCGCGGACGACGGGGAAGGAGAACGGCAGATCTATTAGCGCCGGTCGCTTGGGCGGTCTCGGATGTATCGAGGTGGTTTGCGCCCCCGCCGAGAAAAATCGGCGGTCCGGAGGGGGCCGGACCGCCAGTCGGGAGGACTTGGGGGGAGTCGGAAGTAAGGATCGGGTTTCAAGCGGCGACCCGGATCTTGTTGTCGTTGGCGACGGACCCCGCGGTGGCGTCGGTCACGCGTGCCGTGCGGACCGAGCGGTGTTCGATGGGGGCGGATTCGTGCTGCCGCACGTAGGTGCCATTGACCACTGCCGGAATGTCCTCGCGGGTCAAGCCGGCGTCGGCCAACAGGCGGTCGTTACGGGCATAGAGTTCTCTGGCCAGACGTTGGCGCTCGGCGTAGGCCTTCACAGCGGCGATCGCGCGGGAGAAGACCGACGCCTGCCGGCGCCGGGGCGGGCGGTTCGATGCGGCGAAGGTGTGCGAGCCCGACACTTGGCCGTAGCGCTGATCGTTCAGCGTGAGGCCGGCGGCTTCCAGATAGACTAGCATAGCGATAACCTCCATTTCTTTAACTGAGCTTAATCTTCAAGCCTCAGGAATGTGTTGCGTTGGATGACAAATAAGCTTTTAGAACGGTCGTTTACAAACGATCTTTCATCATAGTATGTTTTAGAATAACTCATGCGTGTGAGGCGATGGCAAGA
>JAZFZX010000337.1:0-7510 GCA_036444135.1 Kiloniellales bacterium
CAGCAACCAAACCTACACCAACGGACGCTGGCTGGGTCATCCCGGGTTCGCCGGCCAATTCTTGATGGCCGACCCGGACAGTTGCACCGCGGTCGCCTTCTTCAGCGTGCTGGAGACCCAGCAGGCCCAGGATGATGACTATTCAGCCGAGATCGTTCGCATGGCCGAGGACGTCGTCGCGCTTTACAGCGCATAAACGCGCGGGCGAAAGCCCGTGGGGGCCCGCGCCTCGGGGTCCTCTATGCTCAACCCTCCCGTTTCGCACACGCCCTAGAGCACTTTCCGACCAGATTGATTCGGTTTGATGGGGGCGGATCGGTTTTCCGGGCAGACGCGGTGCGCAGCGCGATGCCTACGCATCGGGCGAGCGCCGCAACGAACCCGGAGGACCGATCCGCCCCACCGAAGGCCGGGTGTTTTTGAGCCGTGGCGGCGTTGCGCTTCTTTGCCGATGGCACCGCATCGCCATGCGAAACGCGCCTGGCCACGACACAAAATCATCCCGGTCAAATGGTTCAATCTGGTCGGAAAATGCCCTGGCCGGGCGGGGACCGTCCAAGACCCGGTTCGCGGTCTGGAAAAGGCTTCGCCCTACTGGGCGGCGGCCGGAACGATGGGCGGTTCGCTGAACGCGGGCAGGCCCCGCTCCTTGCGGGGCGTGTGGCCGAAGAAGTCGCGATAGCACTTCGAGAAGTGGGAGGCCGAGACGAAGCCGCAGGCCAAGGCCACGTCGATCACGGACATGTTGGTCTGCAGCAACAGGAGCCGGGCCTTGTGCAGCCGCAGCTCCAAGTAATAGCGCGCGGGCGAGCGGCTGAGGTATTTGCGGAACAGGCGTTCGAGCTGGCGGGTGGAAAGGCCCGCCTCCTGCGCCAGATCCGAGCGGCTCAACGGTTCTTCGAGGTTCTGTTCCATCCTCTCGATGACCGCCAGCAGCTTGGGATGGCGCACGCCCAGGCGCGCCGGCAAGGACATGCGTTGGTGATCGTGCTGGTCGCGAATGCGCTCGTGGAGAAGCTGGTCGGCCACGGCCGCCGCCAGTTCGTGCCCGTGCTGGCGATTGATGACGTTGAGCATCATGTCGATGGCGGCGGTCCCGCCGGAGCAGGTAAAGCGGTTGCGATCGAGTTCGAACAGTTCGGCGGTCGCCTCGACGTCCGGAAAGTCCTCGATGAACCCGGCCAGGTTTTCCCAGTGGATGGTGCAGCGGTAGCCGTCCAATAGCCCGATGCGGGCCAGCACGTGGCTGCCGGTGCAAATCGCCCCGATGTCGAGGCCGCGGCGGTCCCCGCGCCGCAACCACGATATGATCTGGCGGTCGCTGAAGAGCTGTACGTCGAGACCCGCGCAAACGATGATGCAATCGATGTCCGATGCGGCATTCACGTCTCCGTCGGCGGCGACCGTGACCCCGCAGGACGACACGACCGGCTGGCCGTCGGCGGAAACGAACAGCCGGCGGTACAGCTCGCGGCCGCTCATCCGGTTGGCGACCCGCATGGCCTCCACCACCGAGGTAAAGGCGATCAGAGAGAATTGCGGCACCAGAAGGAGTGCGATTTTTTGTGGCAGTTCACGGGGCGCGCTGCCGAACATCCTCGACCCCAACGAAACAACCTCGATATTCGTCCGGTTCCGGACGATCGAGGTGACTGTGACATAAAGCCGCAATGTCGCGAAGAGAAAATTTCATGCCGTGAACACGCTAACCCACAGCCCGCGCGTCGGGTTGCTGATGGCGGGCGACCAGCCACCGGGCGGGCCATTCTTGTGCCGGCATGTCGGCTCATCTAGTGTCTCCCGAAGGGAGGCGGAAAGGCGTCATGAAGTCCCGCTATTCGATCTTCAGTCTGGTCCGCAACGCCTTGTCGTATCACGAGAACTGGCCCGAGGCGTGGCGCTCGCCGGAGCCAAAGCCCGCCTACGACGTGGTGATCGTGGGCGGCGGCGGCCACGGCCTGGCGACGGCCTATTATCTGGCCAAGAACCACGGCATTACGAACGTCGCGGTGATCGAGCGCGGCTGGCTCGGCGGCGGCAACACGGGACGCAACACCACCATCGTGCGGTCCAACTACCTGTGGGACGAAAGCACCGCGCTTTACGAGCATGCGCTGAAGCTCTGGGAGGGCATGAGCCAGGAGCTGAACTACAACGTCATGTTCAGCCAGCGGGGCGTCATGAACCTGGCGCACAACCAGCACGACCTGCGCGAGCTGTCGCGGCGGACCAACGCCAACCGCCTGAACGACGTCGATTCCGAGCTGCTCACGCCGCAGCAGGTCAAGGACTTCTGCCCGATCATCGATCTGCGCGCGAACGGCCGCTATCCGGTCCTGGGCGCCTCTTTGCAGCGACGTGGCGGAACGGCGCGCCACGACGCGGTCGCCTGGGCCTATGCCCGGGCCGCCGACGCCATGGGCGTCGATATCATCCAGGAATGCCCGGTCACCGGCTTCCGTATCTCCAACGGCCGGATCCAAGCGGTCGAGACCGGCAAGGGCATCATCGAGGCCAAGAAGGTCGCCATCGCCGTTGCCGGCCACTCCAGCGTGCTGGCGGAATTGGCGGGCTTCCGCCTGCCGGTGCACAGCGTACCGCTGCAGGCGCTGGTATCCGAGCCGGTCAAGCCGGTCATCGACTGCGTCGTCATGTCGGGCGCCGTGCACGCCTATATCAGCCAGTCGGACAAGGGCGAATTGGTGATCGGCGCCGGAACGGACAAGTACATCGGCTATGGCCAGCGGGGCAGCCTGCCGGTCACCGAGGAAACGCTGGCGGCGGTCTGCGAGCTGTTTCCCATGTTCCGGCGGATGCGCATGATGCGCCAGTGGGGCGGCATCGTGGACACCTGTCCGGACGCCAGCCCGATCATCTCCAAGACGCCCGTCGAGGGCCTCTACATCAACTGCGGCTGGGGCACCGGCGGCTTCAAGTCGACGCCGGGTTCCGGCTGGGTCTACGCGCACACCATCGCCCATGACCGGCCGCACGCGCTCAACGAGGCGTTCAAGATCGACCGCTACACCAGCGGCTATCTGATCGACGAACACGGCGCGGCCGCGGTGGCGCACTGACAGGAGGGCGGAGACCGTCATGCTGGTGATCCCGTGCCCCTACTGCGGCGATCGCGAGGAGACCGAGTTCACCTACGGCAGCGAGGCGCACGTCGAGCGGCCGAAGGAACCGGACTCCCTGAGCGACGAGGCGTGGGCCGAGTACGTCTTCATGTGCGCTAACACCAAGGGGATCTTCCTCGAACGCTGGGTGCACACGCACGGCTGCCGCCGCTGGTTCAACGTCGCGCGCGATACCCTCACCAACAAGATTCACGCGGTTTACAGGATGGGCGAAAAGCCGCCCCGCCTGCCGAAAACGGACTACGTCTAGGGGGGCGTGCCGTGACCCAGAACCACCGGATGCCCGACGGCGGGCTGATAGACCGGGAGCGCCCGATCCGTTTCCGCTTTGACGGCCGCAACTACGGCGGCTACGCCGGCGACAGCCTGGCATCCGCGCTGCTGGCCAACGGCGTGCGCCTGGTCGGGCGCAGCTTCAAATACCATCGCCCCCGCGGCATCGTCGCGGCCGGCTATGAAGAGCCCAACGCACTGGTGCAGCTCGGCGAAGACCCGCGCACGGATCCGAACCAGCTCGCCACCCTGGTCGAGCTCCGCGACGGATTGACCGCCCGCTCGCAAAACCGCTGGCCCACGCTCGACTTCGATGTCGGCGCCCTCAACAGCGCGTTCTCGCGCATCTTTCCATCGGGTTTTTATTACAAGACCTTCATGTGGCCGGCCTCGTTCTGGATGAAGTACGAATACTTCATCCGCCATGCCGCCGGACTGGGTCAGGCGCCGAGAGAGCGAGACCCCGACCGCTACGACAAGACCAACGCCCATTGCGACGTGCTGGTCGTGGGCGGCGGGCCGGCCGGCCTGTCCGCCGCGCTGGCCGCCGCGCGGACGGGCGCCCGGGTGATCTTCGTCGAACAAGACCGGCTGCTGGGCGGATCGCTGTTGAGCCAGCCGCACGAGACCATAGGCGGCAAGCCCGTGCGCGAGTGGGTGCGCGAGACGGCGGCCGAATTGTTCGCCGCGCCCGAGGTGCGCGTTCTCGAACGGACCACCGCCTACGGCTATTTCGACCACAACTATCTGACGCTGTGCGAGCGGGCGAGCGACCATCTGGTGGACAATCCCGATCACCTGCCGCGGCAGCGACTGTGGAAAGTCCGGGCCAAGCAGGTCGTGCTGGCCAGCGGCGCGATCGAGCGGCCGCTGGTGTTCTGCGACAACGACCGGCCCGGCATCATGCTGGCCGGCGCATGCCAGACATACCTCCACCGCTACGCGGTCAAGCCGGGCACCCGAGCCGTGGTCTTCACCAACAACGACGGCGCCTATGGCGCCGCGCTCGACATGCACGCCGCGGGGATCGAGATCGCGGCGATCGTCGATCTGCGCCAGATCACCGACGGCCCCATGAGCGACCAGGCCGAAGCCGCCGGCCTGCCCATCCTGTCCGATCACGCGATCGTCGGCACCGAGGGCGACAAGCAGGTGCGCCGGGTACGCGTCGCGCCCTTGGACGCAACCGGCGAGCGGGTCTACGGCCACGGCGATGTCATCGAGTGCGATCTGGTGGCCTGTTCCGGCGGCTGGAGCCCCACGGTCCATCTCTTCTCGCAATCGAAGGGCAAGCTTCGCTGGGACGACGAGCTGGGCTGCTTCGTGCCCGAACAATCGGTCCAGGCCGAACGATCGGCGGGGGCCTGCAACGGCGCCTTCGGGCTCGCCGCCTGTCTGGCCGAGGGCGCAGCCGCGGGCCACGAGGCCGCCGCCAAAGCCGGGTTCAAGGCCAAGGGCCGCAAGAAGGCCGCGCCCAAGGCCGAAGACCGCGGCTTCCTGCCGGCTCGCTGGCTGTGGCTGGTGCCGTCCGACAAGCCGTTGGGCCAGGGCGGCAAGCATTTCGTGGACATCCAGAACGACGTGACCGCGGCCGACCTGCACCTGGCGCTCAGGGAAGGCTACCGCTCGATCGAGCACGTCAAGCGCTACACCACCACGGGCATGGCCACCGACCAGGGCAAGACCAGCAACGTCAACGCCATCGGCATCGTCGCCGACGCGACCGGGCGGCACCTTCCCGACGTGGGGGTCACCACATTCCGGCCGCCCTTCACGCCGGTCACCTTCGGCGTGTTCGCCGGGCGCGACGTGGACGATCTGCTGGACCCCGCGCGGCGCACGCCCATGCACCGCTGGCACGAGCAGGCCGGCGCCCTGTTCGAGGACGTCGGCCAGTGGAAGCGCGCCTGGTACTACCCCAAGGACGGCGAGGACATGCATGCGGCGGTGCGGCGCGAGGCCTGGGAGGCGCGGCAATCCATCGGCATCCTCGACGCCACCACGCTGGGCAAGATCGACATCCGGGGCGAGGACGCCTCCGAGTTCCTCAACCGGGTCTACACCAACGCCTGGAGGAAGCTGGAAATCGGCACGTGCCGCTACGGCCTGATGCTGGGCGAGGACGGCATGGTGATGGACGACGGGGTGACCGCGCGCCTCGGCGAGCACCACTACCTCATGACCACCACGACCGGCAACGCCGCGCCGGTGCTGGCGCACCTGGAGGAGTACCTGCAGACCGAATGGCCCGAGCTCGAGGTCTATTTCACCTCGGTGACCGAGCAGTTCGCCACCATCTCCATCGCCGGGCCCAACGCGCGCCGCCTGATGGCGGAGCTGACCAGCGATATCGAGCTGTCGCCCAATGCGTTCCCGCACATGGCAATGCGCGAAGGGACGGTCGCCGGCGTGCCGGCGCGCGTGTTCCGGGTCTCCTTCACCGGCGAGTGCGCCTACGAGATCAACGTGCCGGCGTCCTATGGCCTGTGGCTGTGGCAGACGATCATGACCGCCGGCGAGAAGTACGCCATCACGCCCTACGGCACCGAGGCCATGCACGTGCTGCGCGCCGAGAAGGGCTACATCATCGTCGGCCAGGAAACCGACGGATCGGTGAACCCCCTCGACCTCGGCATGAACTGGATCGTCTCCAAGACGAAGGACTTCGTCGGCAAGCGTTCGCTGACCCGGAGCGACATGCTGAAGACCGACCGCAAACAGTTGGTCGGCATCTTCACCGATGACCCCGAGGTGGTGCTGCCGGAAGGCGCGCAGCTGGTCGAAGAGGTGAAGGTCAAGCCGCCCATGACCATGGTCGGTCACATCACGTCCAGCTACTACAGCCCGAACGTGGGACGCTCCATCGCGCTGGCGCTCGTCAAGGGCGGTCTCGCCAAGACGGGCGAGACGCTGACCGCGCCCCTGTTGGATGGCCGCAACGTCGCCTGCACCATCACCGGCACCGTGTTCTTCGATCCGGAAGGAGAGCGCCAGCGTGGTTGACGCATTTCTCAGGCACAGCCCGCTGGCCCACCTGGGTCTGGCCGGCCGCGCGACGACCGACCAAATCAAGGCGGACGACATCGGCGTCGCGATGGGCGAACGCCCGTTCCGCGGCATCGTGAACCTGCGCGGCCCGGCGGAAGACGAAGCCTTTGGCGCGGCGGCCCAGACCGCCCTCGGCGTGGCCTTGCCCGTGGCGCCCAACACCACGGCAAGCGACGGTCAAGTAACGGTGCTGTGGCTCGCGCCCGACGAATGGTGGGTGGTCACGCCCGGCGACGGTCCGGCGATGGCCGATAAGCTGCGCCGGGCGCTCGAAGGCGTGCGCAGTGCCGTCACCGACGTGAGCGAGAGCCGCACCTGCATCGAAGTCCGCGGCCCGCGCGCCCGCGACCTGCTGGTCAAGGGTTGCCCGCTGGATCTGCATCCGCGGGTGTTCGGGAAAGGCGAGTGCGCCCAGAGCCACCTGGCCAAGACGATGATAACGCTGCACATGACCACCGGCGACGACCACGAGGACGGGCCGGCCTTCGACCTCTACGTGCTCAACAGATTTGCCGACTACCTGTGGCTCTGGCTCGAAGACGCGGCCCGCGAATACGGTCTGAAGGTGACGGGGGAATGACGGCGAGCCCGACACGGCGTGCCGCGCTGGCCGCGCTCCTGACCGTGCCGTTGCTGCTGGCGGCAGTGGACGGCCGGGCCGGGGAACGGCGCCTCGACGCCGCCGAGATCGAGGCCATGCTGTCCGGCAACACGGCCATCAGTGTCGGCGGCGGCACCGCCTACAAGCAGTACTTCGATCCCTCGGGCACCACCACCTATGTGCCCGAGGGCGGCGCGCCCTCGCCCGGCAAGTGGCGCGCCGACGCGGCCGAGGACCACTACTGCTCTTACTGGGAGCCGAGCGGTTGGGACTGCTATGAGGTCTACTCCGAGGGCCCGGACAGCATCATCTGGGTGGCACCGGGCTCCGGCACCCGCTACCCCGCGCGGGTCGTCCTGGGAGATCAGCTGTAGGCCGCCGGCCCGATCGCCCTGGACCAAACCGAAGGCCCTCGGCGGCACGCCGTCGAGGGACCGCCCTCACGCGA
>JAZFZX010000338.1:0-3909 GCA_036444135.1 Kiloniellales bacterium
CGCGCTTCGCACCGCGTCTGCCCGGAAAACCGATCCGCTCCCATCAAACCGAATCAATCTGGTCGGAAAGTGCTCTAGCGAGGCGGGCCGCGCCTCGGCCGTTGCTCCCGGCCTTGCGGACCGCTATAACCGCGCCGCCAACCCGTTCCAGACATTCGGACCGCGCCCATGAAGATCAACGGCAACGCCATTCGTCCCGGCAACGTCATAGAGCACAAAGGCCGCCTGTGGCGCGCGGCCAAGATCCAGCATGTGAAACCCGGCAAGGGCGGCGCCTTCATGCAGGTCGAACTGAGGGACATCCGCGACGGCACCAAGCTGAACGATCGTTTCCGTTCCAGCGAGGAAATTGAGCGGGTGCGGCTCGACCAGCGGCCCTACCAGTACCTCTACGCCGAAGGCGGCGGCATGCTGGCCTTCATGGACAACGAGACCTACGAGCAAATGTCGGTGCACGAGGATCTGGTGGGCGAGCCGGTGATCTTCCTGCAGGAAGGCATGACGGTGACCATCGAGTCTTACGAGGGCAGCCCGATCGGCGTCACCCTGCCCGAACAGGTGGCGATGGAAGTCGTCGAGGCGGACCCGGTGGTCAAGGGTCAGACCGCGTCGTCGTCCTACAAGCCCGGGAAACTGGAAAACGGCGCGCGAGTCATGGTCCCGCCGCACATCGAAGCCGGCACCCGAATCATGGTCGCGACCGCCGACGGCAGCTACGTCGAGCGGACAAAGGACTGAACAGGCAGGAGGCACGCGCACCAATGGCGTCCCGTTCGGCCGTGATCAACGTCATGATTCGCGCCGCGGACAAAGCTTCCCGCGGCCTCAAACGCGACTTCGGTGAGGTTGAAAACCTGCAGGTCTCCCGCAAGGGACCGGCGGACTTCGTTTCGGCCGCCGACCTGCGCGCCGAAGAGATCCTGCGCCAGGAACTACACCGCGCCAGGCCGGATTACGCCCTCCTCATGGAGGAGTCCGGCGCCCATCCGGGCCAACCCACCAGCGACCGGCGCTGGATCGTGGACCCCCTGGACGGAACCACCAATTTTCTGCACGGCCTGCCTCATTTCGCCGTTTCAATTGCACTTACGGAGCGCGAACAGGTGATTGCGGCGGTGGTCTACGATCCCATCAAGGAGGATCTGTTCTACGCAGAAAAGGGCGTCGGCGCCTATCTGAACGACCGGCGCATCAGGGTCTCCGGGCGCAGCCGCCTGGACGGATCCTTGCTGGCCACGGGT
The DNA here is from genome assembly GCA_036444135.1 of Kiloniellales bacterium. Classification (GTDB taxonomy): domain Bacteria; phylum Pseudomonadota; class Alphaproteobacteria; order Kiloniellales; family JAKSDN01; genus JAZFZX01. The sequence continues at coordinate 1,242 of JAZFZX010000338.1, forward strand.
ATTCCCTTCAAGGGGCGTGGCGATGAGAACCACTTCCTCGAGGAACTGGATCACGCCATTCGTCATACCGCCGGCGTGCGCCGCTGGGGCACGGCGTCGCTCGATCTGGCCTACGTGGCCGCCGGACGCTACGAAGGCTTTTGGGAGCGCGATCTGAGCCCCTGGGATGTGGCCGCCGGCATCCTCCTGGTCCGCGAGGCGGGCGGCTATGTCACGGGCATCGACGGCAGCCCGGTGCGGCTCGAAGGACGGAGCATCCTCGCCGCCAACGACCGCGTGCACGCCCGGTTGGTGGAGCTGCTGTCCGTCGCGCGCGCCAGCGGCGCGGCTGCGTAGGGTACCCACGGGCAAAGCAGTTGTTCCCCTTACCACCCGGTCTTAGTCTTAGCCTCACTATGAGTCGGGGCTCACGACGCGGGTGCGAGACGGCCCACTCCCGGTCAAGCGGCCCGCACGCCGGGCACGGCCGTTGCCTCCGGACCCCGTTTTCCTGGCCGATTGCCGTGTTATGCGCCGGATTTTACGCGGCTGGGCCAGCAGCGGCCAACGATGGCAGCGAAACGTCGAGCAGCGCGGTCATCGTCAATCTGGAAGTTCTCGATCAACTGGAGGGCGCCGGCGCGCCACAACGGCTCGTACCTCCAGGGGCCAGCCAAACCGTGACGGGCCGCGGTGAACTCCACGGCGGAAAACTGCGCTCGATGTTTCTCGCGGGCAGCAAACCTGGCGAGTCGTCGCCGGTGCAACCTATCGAGTCGCCCACGCGGATGACCGCCGCGCCCGTACCGCCGCAACCGCGCCCGAAACCGCCGACGGCCATTGCCGAAGCCCCGCTGGCACCGCCCGAACCTGCGCGCGGCCTGCCGGAAACGGCGACGAGCGAGCCCCCGGTCGGAGCCGAGACGGTTGCTGCCTCGCCGCCAGACTCCGACGGCCCGCCGGCAGCGGCCCCAGAGGCCGAGATCGCCGCCGCGCCCGTGCCCGAAGCGTCGCCGACCGGCACACCCCTGACAGAGAGCAGCCCGCCCGCAGAGGAAGCGCGACCGGAGAGCGCTGCGGAAGCCGAGAGCGAAGCCGCCCAACCACCCGAACCCGACCCGCCGGCCGCCGCGGAGGTGGCGCCTCCCGAACCGGAGCCGGCCATGCCGGAGCCGGCCGCACCGGAGGTCGCGGTCGTCCCGGAACCGGAACCGGCCGAGCCGGTCGCCTCCCAGACGGCGACCGCATCGGAGACGGCGGTTGTCCCGGAACCGGAAATACCGGCGCAACCGGTCCCGCTGGCCCCATTACCCGAAACTGCGGCGGAGAGTGAGGCGGCGCCCCAAGCGCCCGTATTATCGGCACCGGCGGAACCCGTCACGGCCTCGCTGGCGTCCGGCGAAATCGAAGCCGATGAGCCTCGAGCGGTCAGCGAGATAGCGGAGCAAGCGGCCCTAGAGCCGCCGGCAACGGATGAACCCGATGTGCGTCTCGCCGCGGTCGAGCCGGCCGGCGAGGCATCTGCCGTCGAACAGTTTTCGCCCCTGGCAGAGGAACTCGCGGCCAAGCCCGTCGTGGCCGAGCCGGCCGCGAGCGAGGCGGAGCCCGTGCCGCCACCGCCACCGCCGCCGGAGAGTGAAGCAACGGCGCCCGAAAGCGAAGAGGCGGGCGCGCCGGCGCCGGCCGTGACCGAGGCGGCGGAACCGGCGCCGGAAGCCATGTTGGTGCCGGAGCCGCCGCAGGTCGCCGCCCTGCCCCCACCACCGCGCGAGCTTGATGACATGCGTTTGCTGTTCGGCGAGGGCTCGGTGGACCTGAGCGAGGAGGCGCGGCAGGAATTGGAAACCCTTGCCAGCTATCTGGCTCACAACCAGGAGCAGCGCGTTCAGTTGCTCGCCTACGCCCGCGGTGTCGATCAGATCGGCAGCCGGGCCCGCAGGCTATCCTTATCGCGAGCCCTTGCGGTTCGTGCGTTCCTAGTGGAAAAAGGCGTGCGCGCTGCCCGAATCGACGTGCGGCCGCTCGGCAGCGAGGCAACCGATGGGCCACCCGACCGTGTTGACATCGTGCTCGTGCGCCGATGAACAGCCGTGGCCGGCCCGCGGGCCGTCACACTGTCGCCGCAGTTGCGCCACAACTTGCCACTATCCCTGCTCCGCCGCTGAGCGACGCGAGGACACATGAACCGCCCAAAGCGATACCTCGTCCGCATGACCGTGTTCCTGCTGATTGTTACTGTGGCACTCGCCGCACTGGCGGAGCAGTTGACGAGCGCCTTTCTGGCCAATCCCCTTCTCAACGGCATGATCCTCGGTGTCTTGCTGCTGGGCATCGTCTACATCTTCCGCCAAGTGGTGTCGCTGCGGCCCGAAATCGCCTGGCTGGAACGCCTGCGGGTGAATAGCAGCGAGCGGCTGGTCTATCCGGAATCGCTGGCCACGGAGCGGCCGCCGCGCCTGTTGGGACCGATGACCACCATGCTGAGCGAGCGCAAGGGGCGTGTCACGCTTTCGACCACCTCGATGCGCGCGCTGCTCGACGGCATCACCAGCCGCATCGAGGAATCGCATGACATCTCTCGTTACCTGATCGGTCTGCTGATCTTCCTCGGCCTGCTGGGCACCTTTTGGGGCCTGCTGGAGACGGTCAACGCGGTAGGCGATACGATCGCGGGCCTGAGCGGAGCGGC
>JAZFZX010000339.1:0-3376 GCA_036444135.1 Kiloniellales bacterium
CCGGCGACCAGCGTCGACGAAGCGCTCGCCGCCATCCTGGCGCGCGCCCCAACACCGGGCCGGGTTCTGATCTGCGGCTCGCTCTATCTCTCGGGCGAGGTGCTTTCCGAGAACAATTGACAGGCAAAGAAAGCCCCCGCCGGCTCGGGCGGGGAATCGCGCGTGCTAAGGTATCAAAGCAGCGCCGAGGCGCTCAGATCACCGATTCGACCCAGGCGGCCAGTTGGCCCTTCGGCAAGGCACCGACCTTGGTGGCGGCCACTTGCCCGTCCTTGAACAGCATCAGGGTCGGAATGCCCCGAACGCCGTATTTCTGCGGCGTCAGCGGGTTTTCGTCGATGTTGAGCTTGGCAACGGTCAGGCGTCCGCCGAGTTCCTTGGCAATCTCCTCGAGCGCCGGCGAAATCATCTTGCAGGGCCCGCACCACTCGGCCCAAAAGTCGACCAGAACCGGCTCGCTCGCGGCGAGGACGTCCTGGTCAAAGCTGTCGTCGGTGACGGAAGTTTGTGTCATCTCGTGCCCTTGTGACGCTTTGTTGGGCCGGTGGCGCCATCGCCCAGCCGGCAGTCGTTGAGGAAATGTAGGGAGCCACCCCCGCAATCGTCAAGGTGCGTGCTCCGCGAGCCGCGCGGGGCTGAGTTGCATCAGATGCGGGCCATCGGTCCACAGCAGAAAGCAGTCGATCCGCCGATTCGGATATATTTCAACGAGTAAGGCCCGATAGGCGGCCATTTGCCGCAGGTAGGGCGCCGGAACGTCCGCCTCGCGGCGTGGCGGTTGGCGTCCGGTCTTGTAATCGACGATCAAAACCCGGTCGTCGGTCACCGCCAGACGGTCGATCTGGCCCGAGATCACCTTGGACCCCGCGGCACCCTCAATCGTGCCGACCACCGGGACCTCGGCCCGGCTTCCGGGCGCGAACAGGGGCGCGAAGTCGGCGGCGTCCATGACCGCCAGGGTTTCCGCCAGGATGCTATCGCGCTCCGTACCGGACAGCCCGTGGACCGGTCTTTCCAGGAAGCGGCGGCCGGCCGCGTGGCGGCGGTCCGGCGGCAGGTCCGGCAGGGTCTGCAGCAGCCGGTGGACGATCAGGCCCCGCCGGAACCGCTGCCCTTCGTCCGTACCCAGCGGCGAACGCACAGCGGGCTCGTCGTCCGACGGCCGCGACGGTGCCAGGGGATGGCGCGGCACGGCTTCGCCGGCCAGCGCACTGCGCGCCCAATCCGGCAGCGCCGCGCGCGCGCGCGCCGGCCGTTCCGCCGGTGGCGGGCCTTGGGGCTGCAAGGTCTGCGGGCAGTCGAGCCGCCAGCCCGGGCCGGCCCAGCCGCCCGGCAGGTCCCCGGTGAAGTCGAACTGGGCGGCGTCCGCGATCTCCGAGAGCGCCCCTTCCACGAGCCTGTACCAGCAACCCTCCGGCGCCTTATGGCGCGTGTTCCAGCCGCAGACGTAGAGCCGGTCCTCGGCCCGGGTCATGGCCACGTAGAGCAGCCGCCGGTATTCCCGGTCCCGGGCCGCGGCATAGTCGGCGCGCGCGGCGGTCGCCGCGTCGCCGTCGTAGCCCTTGCGGATCGGCCAGACCACCAGGGGCGCGGTGTCCGTCGGATGGCCTTCGTCCGGTGCTCCGAGCCAGTAGAGACCCGGCGCGGCGCGCGGCACCTGCAGGGTATCCGGCAGAAACACGACCGGCGCCTGCAAGCCCTTGGCGCCGTGGACGGTCATTACGCGCACCGCGTCGCCGCCATGCTCCAGGTCGCGCTTGACCTCCTGCGCGCCGGCCTCCAGCCAGTGCAGAAAGCCGTCCAGGGAGGGGATGGATTCGCGCTCGTAGGCGATCGCCAGGGTCAGGAATTCCTCGATCGGATCGCTGGCGTCCGGCCCCAGGCGGCCGAGCAGCCGCCGGCGTCCGCCGCGTGGCCCCAGCACCTCGGCGAACAGCTCGAAGGGCCGCAGGTAGTCGGCCCGCGCCCGCAGGGCGGCAAGCTCCTCGAACGCCGCGCGGTAGGCCGGATCGCGCCGCGCGCCGCGCTGCAGCGCGTCCCAGAGCGTGCCATCGCGTCCGTGGGCCAGGTCGAAGAGCTGGTCCTCGCTGAACCCGACGAGCGGCCCCTTGAGGACCGTGGCGAGGGTCAAATCGTCCTCCGGCAACAGCAGGATTCGGCCCAGGGCTACCAGGTCCATGACCGCCAGCTGGTCGGTCAGCACCATGCGGTCGACGCCGGAGACCGGCACGTCGCGCTGCTTGAGCGCGCGCACCAGTTCCTCCACGAACTCGTTGCGCCGGCGAACCAGCACCATCACGTCGCCGGGTTCGAGCCGCCGGTGCTTGGAGGCCAGCCAGGCATCCGGGTCGTCCGCGCCGGACGGATCGCGGGTCCAGCGCCAGATCTTCTGTGCGATTAGGTTGGCCAGGCGGGTGCGGGCCGCCGGCAGGCCTTCGGCGACCGCCGGCAGTGCCCAGGGCTCCGGGTCCGCCGCGTCCTCCGGGTCCGCCGCGGGCCACAGCTCGACACGCCCGGCCTCGCCTTCGCGCAGCGGCTCGTGGTGCAGCCTGCCGCCGTCGAACAGCACGCCCTCCTGGGCTTCGGGGCGCGCGAAGACGGCGTCGACGGCCTGCAGCACCGCCGCGGTCGAGCGGAACGACACCTCCAGATCGACCTGCGCCCAGCCGAGCTTGGCCTGGCGGGCCCGCTCCGCGAAATCGTCGCGCATGGCCGCGAAGGCCTCCGGACGGGCGCGCTGAAAGCTGTAGATCGACTGCTTGGCGTCGCCCACGGCAAACAGAGTGCGGGGTTCGTCGTGGGCACCTTCGCCGGCGAAGAACTCCTCGGTGAGCGCCCGGATAACGTCCCACTGCTCGGGATTGGTGTCCTGCGCCTCGTCGACCAGCAGGTGATCGATACCCCCGTCCAGCTTGAACAGCACCCAGGAGGGGATGCCGGGGCGGGCTAGCAGCTCCCGCGTCTCGTAGATGAGATCGTCATAGTCCAGCAACGCCCTGGCGCGCTTGTGACGCTCGTAGGCCTCGAGGATCGCGGCGCCGAGCCGCAACAGGGCCGCCGTGCCGCGCGCCACCGTGAGCGCATGCACCGCGGCGCGAAGCCGGATGAGGCGCCCGGCCTCGGCGGTCATGATCTCCGCGGCGCCCGGGGTCGATGCGGCGGCGGCCTTGGTCAGCAGCCGGCTACGGATCAGCCCCTCCTGAGTCAGGAACAGGCTCTGATAGTCCGCCAGCTGAGCGGCCCGTTCGGCCTGGGCGGCAGCCAGCCAGGCCCTGAGGACCGCGGCCTTGTTCTGTTCGGCGTCGCTGCCGGCATCGAGCGCCTGGGCCGCCAGCTCCAAGCCCATGCGCTCCAGGGCCTGGTCGGCACAGGCCGC
>JAZFZX010000340.1:0-3330 GCA_036444135.1 Kiloniellales bacterium
GCTGCGGCCCGCCGCGCGGCTATGGCGAACAGCCCGTTGTCCGGCCCCACGTACCAGCGCCCGTCGGCTTTGACGATGAGCGGCGCCCGTCCGCTGCCAACCTCCGGATCGACCACACAGAGAAAAACGCTGCCGGCCGGGAACTCGGCCCCATAGGCCGCCAACAGATAGGCCGAGGCCTTGGAATCGAAGACGGGCGCGTCGGCGAACAGGTCGATGACCGGCACACCCGGCGCCTCGCGGCAGAGCACCGCTTGCATTTGGCCGACATAGGGCCCGCGCGACCCGAAGTCGGTAAACAGCACGATCATGGAGCCACTATGGCGGTGCCCGGGGCACGACCGCAAGTGCCGGCCGAGCGCAGGGGACAGGGTGGAAAATCGCCCTCAGGCATCGTCACCCTCATGCTTCGACAAGCTCAGCATGAGGCCGTCGCGCGGCGGGCCTTCCCAAGCCTCACCCTGAGCCTTTCGAAGGGTGGGGCGCGGCGGCCACGAGTGGAAAGCATTCAGGGCGACGCTCCGGACCACCGCCCACATTCCGGCGCAGTGCCGTCAAACCCTGGCCGTACTTCTCCCTTAGGTCTGATCCAGCCCACGCAGCGGCGGACTCGCAAAAATAGGGGCTCGACCCGGCAGCCTATACTGTATATCGTGGGCTTCGAGCTTAACTCCACCAGATATAGCCCCACCCCCGTGATATGGTAGGACCGAGCGGCAGCGAACACATGACCTGGACAGACGAACGCATTTCGGATTTGGTGCGCTTGTGGGACGCGGGCCACAGCGCTTCACACATCGGCAAGGTTTTGGGCGTGACGAAGAACGCCGTGATCGGCAAGGCACACCGGCTGAAGCTGCCGGCCAGGCCGTCGCCGATCCGCCGCACGCCCGGTGGCCCCAGACTGCCGAAACCGGCGCCGATCGCCAAACGCGTGCCCAAGATACCGGTCCGGCCGGTGTTTCGCGCCACCCGGGCGCGGCACGGCGCGCCGGCTTGTCTATGGCCGATTGGCGATCCCAGTGAGGCCGATTTCCACTTCTGTGGCGGAGAGACGGTGCCCGGCAAGCCCTATTGCCTGGAGCATTGTGCCCGGGCCTACGTGACGCGGACGCGCGGCGAGCCGCGGGCCGCCTAAGCGCGGGCCGACCTTCCGGCTCATTCGATCACCGCAACGCCGCCGCGGCGCGGATCGCCGCCGGCTTCGAACGCGTTATTCTTCGCGCGAGTCGCCGCGTGCACGCCGCCGAAGAACAGGTTGTGGCGCGGCCAGGTCATGAAGTCGTCGCACAGGCCCGGCTCGTGCTTGGCCACTTCCTCGGCCGCCCAGTCGGCGAATCCCCCTTCGATGTTGAGCAAGCGGTTCTCGTAATGCAGGCGGGGCGCGACGACGGCCTGCGGTGCCGGCATGGCGAAATCGATCAGATTGACCAACACCTGCAAGATGGCCGTGCGGATTCTGTTGGAGCCTCCCGAGCCGAGCGCCGCGACGCTGCCGTCGGGTAGGAAAGCGAGGCTGGGGGCCATCATGGACGACATGCGGGTGCCCTCCTGCCAGCTGTGAAAGCCGGCGGCGTTGAGATCCTCCTCGCCCAGCATGTTGTTGAGCATGAGACCGCTGCCGGGCAGGACGTAGCCGCAGCCCTCGCCATTGGATATCGACATGGCCGCCACGTTGCCCTCGGCGTCGATGACGCTGATGTGCGTGGTGCCGCGGCTGCAGGCGGGCCTGCCTCGCACCTGTTCGGCATAGGCCTTCAGCAGCGCCGGGTCGAACAGCCGCGCGGCAGCGTCGGCCTCCTCGACCTCGCCCACGGCCTCGTTCAGACGGCTTTCGATGCGCGCCTGGTTGGTGAGCGCCATGACGCGGGTCATGAGCGCCAGATGTTCCGGCGAGCCGAAGCCCGGCTGCGCCACTTCCGCCTGGCCCAGCAGTTCCAATGCAAAGGCGATGAGGATGCCGCCCGATGACGGCGGCGGGTTGGTCAGGATCCGGGCGCCGCGATAATCGCGGGCCAGCGGCCGGCGCTTCTCGACGCGATAGAGCGCCAGGTCCTCGGCGGTTAGCTGACCGCCGCCCTCGCGGCAGGCGGCGACCAGATCGCGGGCTATGTCGCCTTCGTAGAAGAGCCGTTCACCCTCGCGGGCCAGGGCCTCGAGGCTGTTCGCCAGGTCCGGCTGGCGCAGGTGATCCCCCTCGTGCAGCAGGTCGCCGTCGGAACGCACGTAGACCGCCCGGGAGTCCTCTCGCGCGGTGAGGATCGGTCCGACCACGCGGAAGACGTAATGGTCGATCGGTCTCAGATGCACGCCCTCGCGCGCCAGGCGCACCGCCGGTTCGACCAGCCGCGTGATCGGGAGGCGCGCCAGATCGCGGTGGATCTCGAACAGCCCCTTGATCGCGCCGGGCGTGGCCATCGACCCCAGACCGATGTGGAATTCCTGGGTCGCGGTGCCGAAGTCCGCGAGGATGGGGTAGAAGTCGATCTCCTCGACCGGACGCCGGCGGCGCGGCGTCTCCACGAAGAAGTCGTAGAGCAACGGGGTGCCCCCGGCCGGGCTGGCCATCATGAAACCGCCGCCGCCCAGAGAGCAGAATACCGGCTCCACCACGGTGGCCGCACACATGGCCGCCAGCGCCGCGTCGAAGGCGTTGCCGCCGTCGGCGAGGACCTCGCGGGCGGCCTCCGCCGTTGCGTCGTGACCGCAGGCGACGGCTCCCTTGGCGCTCATGATTGCGCGGCGCTCCTTATGCGAGGACGAAGGTCATGCAGGACCTGTGTCTTGCCACGAGCGGTCCGAGGGCACAAGTCCGCCCAACCGCCGTCAGAAGCAGGCGACCGCTCCGTCGCTGCGGGGATCGCCGGCGCCCTCCAAAACGCCGCTTGAGTGGCTCACCAGCGCGCCGGCGTGGCCCATCACGGCGTCGAAGTCGGCGACCACTTCGATCTGGTGACCGGCCTGGCGCAGCGCCGCAATCAGATCCGGCGGAAAGCGGCCCTCGATTCGCAGGTTGTTGCGCACGTCCCCCCAGGTGCGGCCCAGCAGCCAGCGCGGCGCTGTGACCGCCCGTTGCAAGCCCTGGCCGTACAGGGCGTAGCGCGTGAAGATGGCGGCCTGGGTCTGCGGCTGGCCGTCGCCGCCCATGGTACCGTAGGCCATGACCCGGCCGTCGTTCAGATAGGTCATGGCCGGGTTGTTGGTGTGGAACGGCAGGCGGCCGGGCCGCAGGTATTGCAGCGCGTTGGGATCGAGGGAAAAGCTGCTGCCGCGGTTCTGCCACTGGATGCCCGTGTCGCGCAGGACGACGGCGGATCCGAAGTGCCAGTA
>JAZFZX010000341.1:0-6758 GCA_036444135.1 Kiloniellales bacterium
CGGTCCGGGTCAGCGGCGCCGTCAAGGGCCAGATCGAGGCCACCTCCGTCACCCTCGCCAAGACCGCAAAGGTGAAGGGCGACGTGGTGCACAAGACCCTCTCCATCGAGGCCGGTGCGCAGCTGGAAGGCAATTGCCGCAGGCTCGAGGATGACAAGAAGGCTGCCGGAGAGGCCAAGGTGACCGACCTCAAGCCGGCCCAGAGGGACGCGCCGAGCCCGACCGCGAACGTGAGCGGTGGCAGCGGTAGCAGCGCTAGCGGCAGCATCGGCGGCGGCACCGGAAAGCCGGCGGCGGGCTGAGCGCCCCCCAGGTCTTTCCCGAACAGGACCACGGCGCCGGCCGTCTGGCCAGGTGTGCGCGTACGTACGTGTCGAATCGCGCGAGCATGGTTCGAAGACGACGCTGGTTGCGGCCGGCAGGAACGGGTCAAGCGCTTGGCAGGGTCGGACTCAAACCCCGAAGATGCCGGTGGCGGCGAAGAAACCTTCGGTGTGGCGCTGGCCCGCGGTGTCTGCCGGGCGCTCCACCATCGCGGCGCGGCGACGCTCACCGAATTCACCTTGCGCTCCGGCCGGCGCGCCGACGTGATCGCAGTGGCCGACGACGGCCGGGTGACCATCGTCGAGGTCAAGACCAGCGTCGCCGACTTCCGAGCCGACGGCAAATGGCCGGAATACCGCGATTATTGCGACTATTTCTACTTTGCGGTGCCGGAGGACTTTCCCCGCGAGCTGCTGCCCGGCGACTGCGGCATCATGGTGGCCGACTCCTATGACGCGCTCGTCCTGCGCCCGGCCGAGGAAGCGCCGATCAACGCCACCCGCCGCCGCGCCTTGATCCTGCGCATTGCGCGAACCGCCGCCCAGCGCCTCAGCGCCTGGACCGACCCGCGCAACGGAACCTAAGGCTGGAATTCGAGGTTCCGGTCTAACAACCGGGGGCCGGGCCCCGGCCCGCGAGCTTTTCAAGCGTGGCCGAGGTGGAATGGCCCGCCTCCAGCGGGACCCGGATGACCTGTCCGCCGCACGCTTCGACGAAATCGGCCCCGACGATCGTCTCGCGCGGGTGGTCGGCCCCTTTGACCAGCACGTCGGGCCGGACCATCCGAATCAACGCAATGGGCGTCGGCTCGGAGAAGACCGCTACCAGATCCACGTCCCGTAGGGCCGCCAGGACCGCGGCGCGGTCAGCCGCGTCGCGCACCGGCCGGCCTCTGCCCTTCAGGGCGCGCACCGAGGAATCCCCGTTGACGGCGACGACCAGCCGGTCGCAGGCGGCCCGGGCGTGCGTCAACAGCGCCAGGTGGCCCGGATGCAGAAGATCGAAGCAGCCGTTGGTGAAACCGACCCTGAGCCCCGCCTGCCGCCAGCGGGCGGCGTGCAAGGCGAGCCGCCGCCGATCGACGATCTTCGCGCAATGGTCTCCGGGCGCGCTGCTCTGTATGGCCTCTCGGATCTCGTCCAGGGTCGCCACGGCGGTGCCGGGCTTGCCGACTACGACGCCCGCCGCCGCATTGGCTAGGAGGGTCGCGACATCGGCGCCGAGGCCGGCCGCCAAACCGGCCCCCATGACGGCCGCGACGGTATCGCCGGCCCCCGCCACGTCGAAAACTTGGCGCGCACGGGCCCGAAAGTGCCGCACGGTCCCGTCGCCCCGCACCAGGGTCATGCCGTCTTCGCTCCGGGTGGCGAGAACCTGGGCGATTCCGGCGCGCTCGATCAGCCGGCGGCCGGCCGCCGCGATGGCGCCGTCATCGGCCGTCGACAGGCCGGTGGCCGCCGCCAGTTCCCCGCGGTTGGGCGTCACCAAATCCGCACCCCGGTAGCGCCCGAAATCGAGGCCCTTCGGATCGACCACGACGGGTTTGCCGGCCCGGCGGGCGTCGCTGATGATGCGCCGGACGACGGGGGCCGACAGGACGCCCTTGGCATAGTCCGGCAGGACCACGGCACCGGCGTCGCGAAGACCCTCGCGGGCGGCGTCCATCAGGCCCCGCGCCAAATCGGACGAAACCACCTCCGCCGTTTCCCGGTCGGCCCGCAGCAGCAGCCGCCCCTGCGCCACATGGCGTTCCTTGACGCTGGTCCGCCGGCCGCCGGAGGCAATGAGCCGGCAATCGATGTTTGGGTCATCGTCGAGCAGGTCCCAGACCTGTCGGGCCGCATCGTCCGCGCCGACTACGGACAGCAACCGGCAGCGCGCGCCCAGCGCGGCCAGATTGCGCGCCAGATTTCCAGCGCCGCCCGGTCGTGCCCATTCCCGGTCCACGCGCAGGATCGGGGCCGGCGCCTCCGGCGAGATCCGTTCGACCACGCCCAGGACGAAACGGTCCAGCATGACGTCGCCAACCACCAGCACCCGCGCGCCGGACAGCCGGTCGAGCGCGGCGGTCAGGTCCGCGCAACGGTCCCCTCGATCCGGGCGCACCGGACTCTCGCGGTACTGGTGTTCGGTGCGGTGGCGGGTCCTACCTGGAGCCACGGTCATCGCTCAGCCGTTGGAATTTATGCTCTGAGTCCGATAGAACTTTCCGTGTCACCACTCAAGCGAAAAATGGCCGCCGGACGGCGGTTCGAAGGCCGGCCGTGTAATCTCGGCCGGGTCGCTCAGACTTGCAGCAGGCGGCGTTCGGCGCCGTGCAGCACCAGGGCGGTCAGCTTGCCCCCATAGACCGCGCCGGTATCGATGCCGATCCGGTTGGACCGCAGTTGGGCATCGTGCGCCGGGGTGTGGCCGTGCACGACGACCTTGCCGTGATCCGCCATGGAGTCGAGGAATTCCTGGCGGATCCAGATCAGGTCTTCCGGGTCCTGGGCGTCCAGTGGGATGCCGGGGCGGATGCCCGCGTGCACGAACAGATAGTCGCCCTCCTCGTGGGTGAGATGGAGGGCGCGGTAGAACGCCAGGTGGGAGTCGGGCAGCCGGTCGATGAAGGCTTGGCGCAGATAGTCGGCGCGGTCGCCGGCGTCCGTGTCCGCCCAGAGATCGACACCGTAGCTGCGCAGAGTCGCGTCGCCGCCGTTCATGAACCAGAGCCGCACCTGGCCGGGATCGACCAGAAACGACAGCAACAAGGCTTCGTGATTGCCCATCAGGTGCACCGCTTCGAGATCCGCCATAGGGTCCTCGATCAGCAGGTCCACGACGCGGCACGAATCCGGACCGCGGTCGACGTAGTCGCCGAGGTAAACGACGACCTTGCGCGCGGCTGGAATGCCGGTGGCATCGGCCTCGATCATGTCGTGCAGGCGTTCCAGCAGATCCAGCCGGCCGTGCACGTCGCCCACGGCATAGACCAAGCTGTCGGCGGGGACGTGCTGGTTCCGCGCCTCTTCGTGGGCCGGGCCGCCCGCCGCCGTTTGGCTCATGATGCACCCATCCCCTGCAAGCGAGACGGCCGATTATACCATCCGCGGCGCGGCGCGCGGGCGATTATGCGGGGCCGCTCACGTCCGCCTCGGCGAAGGTCGCCATGCCGCTGTGGCAGGCGCAGGCTGCCTTGAGCAGCAGGATGGCCAGCGCCGCGCCCGAGGCTTCGCCCAGCCGCAGCCCCAGATCGAGCAAGGGTTGCTTGCCGATCCGATCCAGAACTCGCTGGTGGCCGGCCTCGGCAGAGCGGTGCGCCACCACACAGTGGTCGAGGGCGTGCGGGTCGGCCGCATGCAGCACCGCCGCCGCCACGGTACAGGCGAAGCCGTCGAGCACGACCGGCGTGCGCGCCATGCGGGCGGCCATGACCGCACCCGCGACGGCCGCGATTTCCAGCCCGCCCAGGTGGCGCAGCACCTCGAACGGATCGGACATGGTCGCGCGGTGCAGGGCGACCGCCTGTTCCACGACGGCAATCTTGCGCTCCAGCGTCGTGTCGTCGATGCCGGTGCCGCGCCCGACCCAATCGGCCGCCGCGCCGCCGAACAGCGCGTGACAGATGGCCGCCGCGCTGGTGGTGTTCGCGATGCCCATCTCGCCGAGCGCCAGGACATCGATGCCGTCCACGACCGCCGTCATGCCGTAGGCCACGGCGCGGGCGCAGTCCTCCTCGTCCATGGCCGGGCCTTGCGTGAAGTCGCGGGTTGGCTGGTCGAGCGACAGTTCGTAGACCCGCAGGTCCGCGTCGATCAGGCCGCAAAGCTGGTTGATGGCGGCGCCGCCGTCGATGAAGTTCTGCACCATCTGTTTGGTGACGGCTGCCGGATAGGCGGACACGCCCTGCGCCGCGACGCCGTGGTTGCCGGCGAACACGGCGGTATACGGCCGCTCCACCCGCGGCGGATGGCGGCCCTGCCAGCTTGCCAGCCACTGCGCGAGATCTTCCAGACGGCCGAGCGATCCGGCGGGCTTGGTAAGCTCGGCCTGCCTCTGCGCCGCCGCGGTGCCCGCCTCCAGGTCGGGGCCGGGAAATTCGCGCAACAGGGCGCGAACCTCGTCGAGGCTGGCGATCGAGTCCCCTTCGGCCATGACTCCTCCCTGGCGAGATGCCCGCGATTTCTTCAGTCAGCCATTTGCCGGGCGCGGCAACTGTCCTATAACCGACGGCCCAACTCTAGAGAAAAGCCGACCGAGCGAAACCAGATGACGCCGGATTTTACCCGCCTTCGAGCCTGGTGGCTGGACTTCGCCCTGTCCCTGGCTTTTTTGACGCGTCTGCCGAACCTGCTCGCGGCGCCGCCGGAAGACCGTGGGCTGGGCCCGGCCTTGCGGACCGCGCCCCTCATCGGAATCGTGATCGGCCTGATCGCCGCCGCGGCCTTCTGGCTGGCCGGGGCCTTGGGCCTACCGCCGGCGCTGGCCGCACTGCTCGCCGTCGGCGCGACCCTCTGTGCGACCGGCGCCCTGCACGAGGACGGCCTGGCCGACGTGGCCGACGGATTCGGCGGCGCCTTCGAGCGCGCCCGCAAGCTGGCGATCATGCGCGACAGCCGGACCGGCGCCTTCGGCGTGCTTGCGCTCATCCTTTCGGTCGGGCTGCGGGCCGGCGCGCTCGCCGTGATTGCCGCACCGGTGGCCGCCTTGGCCGCGCTGGTTGCGGCCCACGCGCTGTCGCGCGCCACTTTGCCGGGGATCATGGCCGGCCTTTCACCGGCGCGCGCCGACGGCCTGGCAAGCGAGGCCGGCAAGCCGTCGCGGCAGGACGCCTTGGCCGCCGCGGTCCTGGGCCTTGTCGTGGCGATCCTTGCGATGGGTTTGCGCGACGGCCTCGTCGTCTCGGCGGTGGCCGGGCTCGCCGCCGTCCTGGTGGCCGCGCTGTCCCGCCGCCAGATCGGCGGCTATACCGGCGACGTGCTGGGGGCGGCACAGCAGGCCGGCGAAGCGGCGGCCCTGCTGGCGGCCGCGGCGCTTACGGCGCAACTGCCATGACGACGACGACGCGTTGGTGGTGGATTCGCCATGCCCCGGTCGATTCGGGCGGGCGCATCTACGGGCAATGCGATCTGCCCGCCGATTGCTCCGATCCAGAACCGTTCCGCTGGCTGGCGCCGCGCCTGCCGCAGAACGCCGTATGGCTGGTCAGCCCCCTGCGGCGCACCCACCAGACCGCGCAGGCGGTTTGCGACTGCTGGCCGGCCGAGCGATCCGCCAAACCCGCGCCACCGGCGGTGGAGCCCGATATCGTCGAGCAGCACTTCGGCACATGGCAGGGGCGGAGCCATGCCGAGCTCGACCGCCTCCGCGACGGCGCCTGGCACCGATTCTGGCTGGCGCCCGCCGACGAGCGGCCGCCCGGCGGGGAGAGCTTCGCCGAGGTGACCGAGCGCGTTGGCCGGGCCGTCGTCCGTCTCTCGGCCGAACATGCCGGGCGCGACATCATCGCCGTGGCCCACGGCGGTTCGATCCGGGCCGCGGTGGCGCTCGCACTGGGGCTGTCTCCCGAGAAGGCCTTGGCGCTTTCGATCGACCACTGTTCGCTGACGCGCCTGGATCACATCGCCGGGCCGCCCGGCAGTCACGATTCCGCCTCGCCCAGCTCCTGGCGCGTAGTGCAGCTCAACCTTTCTCTTTAGAAATCTGCGTAAGTAACGGAAAAGAGGCTGGTCAAGCCGCCCCTCGGCCGTGTTAGACTCCGAGTCGATTCGGGATAGGGGGCCCCGTCACCACGATAAATTCGGGAGAATTGTCGATGCGCACATTGTCGGCTTTCGCGATTCCGCTTCGCGCCAGATGGCTGGTCCTCGCCATCTTGGCAACAGCCTTCGTCATCTTGAGCCTGCGCCCGGCCAACGCGGCCACCGCGCCGGAGGAGCTAGTGGAGAAGGCCACGCTGACGATCGAAAAGTTATTGGCCGATCCGAATCTGCCGGAGCTGCGCGGCTACGTGGAAAAGTCGCAAGGCGTTCTGATCATTCCGCAGCTGGTCAAGGGCGGCCTCCTGATCGGCGGTGAGGGCGGCTCGGGCGTGCTGCTGATCAAGGGCAGCGACGGAACCTGGAGCTCGCCGGCCTTCTTCACCCTGGCGGCGGGCAGTTTCGGGTTGCAGATCGGCGGCCAGGTCTCCGAAGTCGTCTTCACGATCATGAACGACGGTGCCGTCAACGCCATTCTCGATAACAGTCTCAAGCTGGGCGCCGACGCGAGCATCGCCGTGGGTCCGCTGGGCAAGGGCGTCGAGGCCTCGACCACGACAAATTTGAGTGACGATATCTACGCCTTCTCCCGGTCGGTCGGACTGTTCGGGGGCGGTGCGCTCGAAGGCGCGGCGATTCTGAACCGGAAGAGCTGGAACGAGATCTACTACGCCGAAGGCGCCGATCCGCGCG
>JAZFZX010000342.1:0-3507 GCA_036444135.1 Kiloniellales bacterium
GGGCCAGAAGCTGCACTCGCCAAAGTGCAGATTGCCATTGGCCCGAGGCTCTACACCGATTATCTGAATATTTTGCAGATCGACGGGCGCTGGCAGATCGTCTCGAAGATTTACACTTATGTGCCGATCGCGGTGGAGACGGCACAGTCGCAAGCGGCCGAATAGCCTAGACCTGTACTGCGCTGTTACGGGAACCTCTGGTTTTCCGTGCCTCACGGGCGTGGCCGGGCTCGCTCGATGACCTGTGCGGCCTTCTGTTTGGCATGCCAAAGCGGAGGATCGAGCCGCAATGTCTGCTTTAGCCCTGATTATGTCCGCTTAACCCCCAATAGCAGACGTAAATGGGCAAGGCGCTGGGAGTCCGCTTTTGACCCACAAGCGACATAGCGGCCGGTGGAACGACTAATTGAAAGTGAGCAAATTTGCAGATTTCATGATGGATGCTCACTCAGCATCCGGCAGCCCTGCTTTGCGCAAGCCGTCTAATAAAATATTGAGATGTTCTTGGTGCTTGAATCGAAAGTAGGAGGCCATTGAGTTCGTTGTAACGTACTTACGCGCACCTGTTAATGCCGCTTGCAAAGCGGCTTCGGCCTCCGGGTTATTCCCCGTCTGAGCCTGTGCCGCCGCGAGCCACAGGGCGGAATGGAAGGGTATTACGTCATTTTCGAACCATGCCCTGAAGTTCTCTGCTGCCGCCTCATACCGCCCCGAGAGATACTCGGCGATTCCCGCCGGTCTCACGACCGACCGAATCCTCACGATCCAGCAGGCCGGTGACGACCGCCAGACACCCCGCCGCCGTCAAATCCCCATAGACCGAACCGCCCGTACCGCCGAGCCTAATCCCCCCGCGGTTTCCTCCTCTGAGGCTTCTCCGACGCCTGCCGATCGAGTGCGCGGCACAGGCCCAGCCACGGCAGGCGTCCGAGAACCCTTCACAACTTGAGACATTCCCAGCCTTGTCCGGAATGTCGCTTGTTGGGAGTGAAGCAGACAAAACCAGCACGAAAGCGGACGTTAGCCAGCGAATGTCCGAAGTTGGGGTAAGAGCGGACGTGGCGCGGAGGTGGTTGGAACTTCCGTTCCTAGCCAATAACGGACGTTCGGCGTAGGCGCTAGGCCACAAAGCAGCACGACAACGACATGACCCAAATCAATGCTCATGCCATCCAGCCTTTGTTCTATAGGGTCCTGTGACGGTCGTCGACCGGCGCGCGATGGCGCGCAAAGGAGCATGAACCGTCAAATTGGACAAAATGAGCGAAAATAACAGAATCCTGCTTCTCGCCCCGGCCACTTTCCACACCTGTCTTGCGTGAAGGAGGGCGACATGAACGAGGCGTCATCCACAGCCCGCCAGCGAGCCCGAAGCCGGGCCCGGCAACGCGCGCGGCGCAACGCCATCGTCGGCCCGCCCAGGCCGACGCTCCACCGCCGCCTTGCCGACTACGACGCCTTTCCCGCCGCGCTGGTGGCTGAGACCCACGAGCGGGTGCTGGCCATCGTCGAGGACATCGGTATTGAGTTCCGCGACGCGGAATCCCTGGCCCTGTGGCGCCAGACCGGCGCCACCGTCGACGGCGCCCTGGTGCGGGTTCCCGGCGAGCTGCTCATGGGGTTGCTCGAGACCGTGCCGGCCGAGTTCACCCTGGCCGCTCGCAACCCGGCGCGAAGCGCCGTCATCGGCGGGCGTAACACGGTGTTCGGGCCGGGCTATGGCGCGCCCATCGTGGTCGACCTCGACTGGCAGCGGCGGCCGGCGACCCTGGCCGACCTCGAGAACTTCTACCGGCTGACCCACATGGCCCCGGCCATCCAGGTCAACGGCGGCGTCATCGTCGAGCCCACCGACATCGCCATTCCACACCGCCACCTGCACATGGTGGCCCAGGGCTTTCGCCTCACCGACAAGCCGGTGCTGGGGCCGGTGACCTCGGCCGCGCGGGCCGAGGACGCCATTGCCATGGCCCGGCTGGTGTTCGGCGAGGATTTCGTCGACAACCATCCGGTCTACATCGCCCTGGTCAACAGCAATTCGCCGCGGGTCTGGGACGAGACCATGCTGGCAGCGCTCATGACCTACGCCGGCGCTGGCCAGGCGGTGCTGTGCCAGCCGTTCTCCATGATGGGCGTCAGCATGCCGGCCAACAGCGCCGCCGCGGTGGCGCAAGCCTGCGCCGAGGCGCTGGTCGCTATCGCCCTGATGCAGATCATCCGCCCCGGCGCCCCGGCCATCATGGGCAGCGGCAGCGGCACCGCCTCGATGAAGACCGGAGGTCCCATGGCGGCGTCGCCCAGCAGCTTCTGGGCGATGTTCCTGGGCGCCCAGATGGCGCGCTGGTACCGCATACCGAGCCGCATGATCGCCGGCGCCTCCTGCTCGAAACACCCGGACATGTACGCCGGCTACGAGGCCGGGCTGGGGGCGCTAGCGACGGTGCTGGCGGGCGCCAACTTCGTCAACCACACCGGCGGCATGCTGGAGGGGCTGCTGACCATGGGTTACGCCAAATGCGCGGTCGATTACGAGCTCATGGACATCGTCCATGTCACCGCCGGAAACGACGACCGCGAGGGTGCCGACGAGGCCCTGGCGACCCTGACCGAGGTCGAGCCCGGCGGCCACTTCCTGGGCACCAGGCACACACTGGCCCATTACCCCTACCAGCCTCAGCTTCAGGACTACAACACCTACGAACAGTGGGACGAGGAGGGCCGCGTCACCACCGACGAACGCGGCCGCCAGCACGCCAAGGCGTTGCTGGAAGCCTACGAGGCACCGGCGCTCGATCCGGCCATCGACGATGCGTTGGGGGCGTTCGTGGCGCGACGGAGTGGTGAGCTCGAGGGGTAGGGTGCCGCCCACGTCCGGAGCTTATATGCGCCGGTTGGTGTCAAGGCGGTTTTGTCATGTGGTGCATCCTCGGTGCTGCATGTCTTGAGTCCCTGTTGTCGTGTGCAGGTCCGGCGATGTGGTCCGTGGCACGTGCGATGATCGCATCAACTTATATCCGGCAGCTCCGATCCGGCTTGCCACAATGCTGTATGCACGGACTATCGCTGGGTAGGGATGGGACTAATCTGGGGGACGGCACTTTCGCCAAACGGACATCCAGCCACACATCCGACCCGCCAACGCACCCGGAGGCCCGCTGATTGGGATTATCCGTTGTTACCGGTGATCGCTCTCATTCGACCACGAGGACAGCGCCTTTCGGGACCAAGCCGGTCTCCAGATAGCGCCACAGGGCGATCGCCAGTTTGCGGGCAAGGGCGACGATCATGACGCACCTGATGCGTTTCGACTGACCCTCGGTGCGTCGGTGGAACCATTTGCTCAGGTCACTTTCTGGCTGATGCCTGAGCCACAGCCAAGCGGTCTGGATCATGACCGTGCGTGCCAGCTTGTTGCCGGCCTTGGAGATGCCCTGGCTGCGTCGGCTCTCGCCACTGTCATAGGCGCTCGGCGTCATGCCGAAATAGCTGGCGACTTGGCGTCGGTTG
>JAZFZX010000343.1:0-4988 GCA_036444135.1 Kiloniellales bacterium
GTGCGGCGGCTTTCGATCACCGCGTAGAGGCGTTCGAGAACGCTTGCGTCCGATGGATCCCCCGACATGATCTTCGCCTCCCCGGCGCCTGCCTGGCGCCGCCGTCTTCAGTTCGGTGTTTCAGGTAACAGGATTGCCGGCGGCTGTCACGCCACCGGGCGGACCGGAACCCCGGCGGCCGCCATGTGGGCCTTGGCCTCGCCGATCGAATGGCTGCCGAAGTGGAAGATCGAGGCGGCCAGCACCGCCGCGGCATGGCCGTCGCGCACGCCTTCGACCAGATGGTCGAGCGTGCCGACGCCGCCCGACGCGATCACCGGGATCGGGAGCGCATCGGCGATGGTCCGGGTCAGCTCGATGTCGTATCCGGCCTGGGTGCCGTCGCGGTCCATGGAGGTGAGCAGGATCTCGCCCGCCCCGGCCCCGGCCACCCGCCGGGCCCAGTCGACGGCGTCGAGGCCGGTCGGCGTGCGCCCGCCGTGGGTGAAGACCTCGAATCCGCCGGGTTTTGCGCGCTTGGCGTCGATCGCGACCACGATGCACTGGCTGCCGAACTTTTCGGCCCCGGCGCGCACCAGGTCCGGGTTCTCGACCGCCGCGGTGTTGATCGAGACCTTGTCGGCCCCGGCCAGCAGCAGCTTGCGGATATCCTCGAGCTGCCGCACGCCGCCACCCACGGTCAGCGGCATGAAGCAGACCTCGGCGGTGCGGGCCACCACGTCCAGGATGATGTCGCGGCGTTCGTGGCTGGCCGTGATGTCCAGGAAGCAGAGCTCGTCGGCGCCCGCCTCGTCGTACACCCGGGCTTGCTCGACGGGATCGCCGGCGTCGCGCAGGTTGACGAAGTTGACGCCCTTTACGACGCGGCCGTCCTTGACGTCGAGGCAGGGAATGATGCGCGCCTTGAGCATCAGCCCCCCTCCGCCGAGGCGGCGAGCGCCAGGGCGCTGGCCGGATCGATCCGCCCGTCGTAGAGCGCCCGTCCGCAGATGACGCCTTCGAGCGGCGGCTCGGAGACGGTCATCAAGGCCGCGATGTCGTCGAGCGAGGAGACACCGCCCGAGGCAATCACGGGGATGCCGACCGCGGCGGCCAGCTCGGCGGTGGCCACGACGTTGACCCCTTGGAGCGCGCCGTCGCGTTCGATATCCGTGTAGACCAGGGCCGTGACGCCGGCGTCCTCGAACGAGCGGGCAAGATCGAGCGCCTCCACCTCGCTCTGCTCGGCCCAGCCTTCGACCGCCACCCGGCCGCCGCGCGCGTCGATGCCCACCACGATGCGCCCCGGATAGCGCGCGCAGGCCGTGCGCACCAGGTCCGGGTCCTTGACCGCGGCGGTGCCCAGGATCACGCGGCGTACCCCCGCCTTCAGCCAGTGTTCGAGCGTCGCCATGTCACGGATGCCACCGCCCAGTTGAACCGGCAGATCGACCGCCTCCAGGATCGCCTGGACCGCCGCACCGTTCACCGGACGGCCCTCGAACGCGCCGTTCAAATCGACCAGATGCAGCCACGAAAACCCGGCCGCCGCGAAGTCGCGCGCCTGGGACGCGGGGTCCGGATTGTAGAGCGTAGTCAGCCCCATCTCGCCGCGCAGCAGCCGCACGGCGGCGCCGTCCTTCAGATCGATGGCCGGAAAGATGATCATGCGCCCGGCTGACCGAGCAGTCCCGACAGGCGCCGGCGCCGGCGCCTACGCGGACCGCTTCGCCCCCTGCCCGTTCTCACCAAGGTCCTTCGCGAAGTAGTAGCCCGTATGCCAGCGCCCGTCGATCCAGGCGTAGCGCGGGTGGCGGCCCCAGCACTGATAGCCGAGCTGTTCGTAAACCGCGATGGCGCGGTGCTGGGTCTCGCGCACGTCGAGATTGAGCGCCATCAACCCCGCGTCTCTGGCCGCGGCCTCGACCGCCTCGACCAACATGCGGGCAAGGCCGTGGCCGCGCGCCCAGGGCGCCACGAAGAAGGTGGTGAGCTGGCCCGTGTAGGCCTGCGCCTCGTTGTTCTTGGGCGGCCGCCAGAGCTGCGCCGATCCGGCGACAGTGCCGTCCAGGCGGGCGACGATGAGCTCGCGCCCGGGCACCAGCAGGACGCCCTTCCAATAGGCCTCCATCACGTGGCGCGGCGGCGGCGACAGCCAGCCGAACCCGCCGCCGTCGAGAATCGCCGCATCGGCGGCATCGCACAGCTCGTGCAGGTCGGGGCCGCTCAACGACGTCAGCCGCGCGACCGAGATTTCCGGTTTGGTGTCACCAGGCGTGTGCGAAGGATCGGACGACATCAGGGGTTCCATCTCAAAAAATTCGCCAGAAGGCGGAGGCCGGCAGCTTGGCTCTTCTCCGGGTGAAACTGGGTGCCGACCACGTTCCCGCGGCCGACCGCGGCGGTCACCGCGCCGCCGTAATCGACCTCCGCCAGCCGGAACTTCGGATCCGCCGGCCGGAACACGTAGCCGTGCACGAAATACACATGGGAGCCGGGTTCGAAATCTTGAAGGACCGGATGGTCCGGTGCCGTTACGACGAGTTCGTTCCACCCCATGTGCGGCACCTTGAGCGCAGGATCGCCCGGCGCCATCGCCACCACCTCGCCCGGAATCCAGTCGAAGCCGGGATGGCGGCCATGCTCCAGCCCGGCTGTCGCCATGAGTTGCATGCCGACGCAGATCCCCAGAAAGGGCCGGCCCGCCGACACCACCGCCTCCTCCAGGGCCTCGATCATGCCGTCGATGGCCTCGAGGCCCCGCCGGCAGTCGCCAAAGGCCCCTACGCCCGGCAAGACGATCCGGTCGGCGCGGCGCACGGCTTCCGGGTCCGGCGTGACGACTATGGAAAGGGCGAGCTTCGCGTCCGCCGCGGCGCGTTCGAGCGCCTTGGCCGCCGAGCGCAGATTGCCCGAGCCGTAATCGACGATCGCAACGCTCATTGGGGTCGGGTCATATGCCGGTCAGAGGCTGCCCTTGGTCGAGGGCACCTCGCCGGCCTTGCGCGGATCGATCTCCACTGCCTCGCGGAGCGCGCGTGCCAAGCCCTTGAAGCAGGATTCGACGATGTGGTGGCTGTTTTCACCGTAAAGGTTCTCGACATGCAGCGTCATGCCCGCGTGCTGCGCGAAGGCCTGGAACCATTCTTTGAACAGCTCGGTGTCGAGTTCCCCCAGCTTGTGCCGCGTGAATTGCACTTTCCAAATCAGGTAGGGCCGGTTGGCAAGGTCGAGGGCGACGCGCGTCAGGGTCTCGTCCATGGGGATGAGCGCATTGCCGTATCGGGTGATTCCCTTGCGCTCGCCCAAGGCCTCGGCCACGGCCTGGCCGAGGACGATCCCGGTGTCCTCGGTGGTGTGGTGGAAGTCGATGTGCAGGTCGCCTTTGGCGCTGAGCGTGATGTCGATCAGGCTGTGGCGCGAAAGCTGCTCCAGCATGTGGTCGAGAAAGCCGATGCCGGTCTCGATATCATAGCGCCCGCTGCCGTCGAGGTTGACGGTGGCGGAAATCTTCGTCTCTGTCGTGTCGCGCGCGATGCTTGCCTTGCGCATTTTTGGCACTCCCGGACCCTGCCCCGGCGGCGAAGCGGCGCCCTTGTAGCAGGAAGCGGCGCCGACGGCCAGGGCCGCCGTGCCGACCGGGCACCAGCCGCACATGCCGCACATGCCGCGGTCCGCGCCGCCGGATCGTCCCGGAATTCGGCTGCGGGCGACACGCCGGTTGCCTTTGCCGGGCCGGGAACGCTAGATAGCCGGGACACACACGCCTTGACCGGGGGGGCGATGTCGCCCATTTGACTGTCCATGCCAAACGAAGACCAGCCGCAGTACCACGGCACCACCATCCTGTCCGTCCGCAAGGGCAATCAGGTGGTGGTCGCCGGCGATGGCCAGGTGACCTTTGGCCAGACCGTGATCAAGTCGAACGCCCGAAAGGTCCGCTGTTTGGGCAAGGGCGACGTGATTGCGGGCTTTGCCGGCGCGACGGCCGATGCGCTCACCTTGTTCGAGCGTCTGGAGAGCAAGCTGGAATCCTACCCCGGCCAACTGACGCGGGCCTGCGTCGAGCTGGCCAAGGACTGGCGCACCGACCGTTATCTGCGGCGCCTGGAGGCCATGATGGCCGTCGCGGATTCCGGCGTGTCGCTGATGCTCACCGGAACCGGAGACGTTCTGGAACCGGAAGACGGGCTGATCGGCCTTGGGTCCGGCGGCGCCTTTGCGCTCGCCGCCGCGCGCGCGCTCATCGAAGAGGACGCGCTGGACGCCGAGGCCATCGCCCGCAAGTCCATGTCGATCGCAGCCGGAATTTGCATCTACACCAATGAAAACATCGTCCTTGAAAGCCTTGACGCCGGGTGAGGCGCCGGCGCGCGCCGGCGCCTTCAGCCCCCGCGAGATCGTCTCCGAACTGGACCGCTTCATCATCGGCCAGATCGACGCCAAGCGCGCCGTGGCGATCGCGTTGCGTAACCGCTGGCGCCGCCAGCAGCTGCCCGAGGAGCTGCGCGAGGAGGTGCTGCCCAAGAACATCCTGATGATAGGCCCGACGGGCGTCGGCAAGACCGAGATCGCCCGCCGCCTGGCGCGCCTCGCCCAGGCTCCCTTCATCAAGGTGGAAGCCACCAAATTCACCGAGGTGGGCTATGTCGGCCGCGACGTGGAGTCGATCGTGCGCGACCTGGTGGAGGTGGCGATCCACATGACGCGCGAGCGCCTGCGCAAGGAAGTGAAGGCCAAGGCCGAGCTGGCAGCCGAGGAACGGCTGGTCGACGCCCTGGTGGGCGAGGGCGCGCGCGATGATACCCGCGTCGCCTTCCGCCGGCGCCTGCGCAACGGCGAACTGGACGACAAGGAGATCGAGGTCCAGGTGGCGGACACTGCGGCCTTCCAGCTTCCGACCATGGATATCCCCGACATGCCCGGTGCCCAGATGGGCGTCATGAACCTCAACGAGATGTTCGGCAAGGCCTTCGGGTCGCGCACCAAGACGCGCCGCATGGCCGTCG
>JAZFZX010000344.1:0-11641 GCA_036444135.1 Kiloniellales bacterium
GACCCTGGTCCATCGCCTCGGCGCTCAGCGTCGCCATCGGCGGGTTGGTGTTTGTCGCCGTGCTGGTCGTGCTGACCACGCAGCTGATCAGCAACCGCGCCAGTGTGCTCGAGCTGGTCCGTGACAATATCCACCAAGCCTTCGAGACGATCGAAACGGCCCTCGAGGACCATCTGTCGCCAGTCGCCGATCAAGTTGAATTTTTGGGCCGGCTGATCGACAGCGGGCGATACCAGCTGGATGAGCGCGGGCGATTGCAGGATCTGTTCACCGGAGCGCTCGCCGCAACCCCGCAAATCGATGGCATCTTTTTGACCGAGCCGGATCTGAGGTTTTTGGGTGTGGGCCAAACGAGCCAAGGCGAAATAAAGATCCTCACAAAATCGCGCCTGGATCCGGCGCGCAGGCGCGCCATGAGTGAAAGCGTTGAAGCCAGCGACGGCGCCCGCTGGTACGAGCTCGTGAACGTCGACGGCCGAACCTTCCTGAACCTGAGGCGCCCACTGCGGCGCGACGGCGAATACTTGGGTTTTCTGGTCGCCGTGGTGTCGATGGCGGAACTCTCCCAGATGATGGCCGACTTCGGCGACGCCCACGACGAGACCGCGTTCATCCTGCATGGCGAAGGCTCGGTGCTTGCCCATCCGGCGTTGGTGTCGCCCCATCCGGACCTGAGCGAACAGCAGCCAGTGGTGGCCATCGACCGCGTCGGCGACCTGGTGCTGTCGGCCCTGCCGGAGGGCCGGGTCATGCCGGAGATGGCGGACCTCGAGAACGACGGCATCGAGATTCTGCACGTGGACGTCGGCGACCAAGCCTACATGGTTGGCACCATGCGCGTGGACCGATATGGGCCGGTGCCGTGGCATCTGGGAGCTTGGGTTCCCATGGATAACCTGATGGACACCATGCGGCCCTTGCACATTGCGGCCCTGACCGGTTTGGCGATTGCCGTTTTCGCCGTCGTTCTGGCGATCGTTCTCGGCCGCTTGCTGGCCCGGCCAATCCGGCGGGTGGCGGCCGAGAGCGCCAAGGTCGGTCTCTTCGACCTGGAACACGTCGAGCGCCTGCCGTCCAGCGCGATCAGCGAGCTCAACGATCAGGCGACGGCGTTCAACGCCATGCTGGCGGGCCTCCAGTCCTTCTCGCGGTATGTGCCGCGCCGCCTGGTGATGCGCCTGATCCAAAGCGGCGCCGGCGACGAGCTGGAATCGGGCGAGCGGGAGCTGACGGTCATGTTCACCGACATCGTCGGCTTTACCGCCATGTCGGAGCAGCTACCCGCCAGCGATGTGGCGGACTTCCTGAACCAGCATTTCACCCTCCTGGCGACCTGTGTCGAGGCGGAGGAAGGGACCATCGACAAGTTCATCGGCGACGCCCTGATGGCCTTCTGGGGCGCGCCCGAGGCGCAGGACGACCACGCGCAGCGCGCCTGCCGCGCTGCCCAGGCGATCGCGGTGGCGGTGGCGGCGGACAACGCCGAACGCGCAGCGGCGGGCCTGGCGCCGATCCGCGTCCGGATCGGCGTCCACGGCGGCCCCGTCGTGGTCGGCAACATCGGCGCGCCGGGCCGCATCAACTACACCATCGTCGGCGACACCGTGAACACCTGCCAGCGGCTCGAATCCCTGGGCCGGAACATCGACACGGACGATGCCGTCACGATCCTGGTGAGCGAGGCCACGGCCCGCGCCGTCGAAACCGACTTCGTCCTCGAACCCGCGGGCAGCTACGAGGTCAAGGGGCGCACCGAACAGGTCCAGGCCTTTCGCCTGATGCCGGGGTGATCCTCACGAACGCATGCGTTGGCCCTGCGGGTCGTGCGGGGACGGCGCTATGACACGCGCCGGGCGCTCGACACCGACGATATGGGCGGTCAGCTGCGTGCCGGGCTCGGTCAGCTCGGGTTCGAGAAGGGCCATGGCAAGGCTCTGGCCGACGGTATGGCCGTAGCCGCCGGACGTCACAAATCCGATCCGTCTGCCATTCTTCCAAACGGGCTCGAAACCGGATGCCTCGGCGTCGACAGCGTCGATCTCGAGCGTGACGAGGCGCTGCGGCGCGGTGTTCTTTTCCTTTTCCCGCAGGGCCGCCTCGCGACCGATGAAGTCGCCCTTGTTGAAGTCGATCCAGCGGTCCATGCCGGTCATGCCGGGGGTGTAGCCTTGCGTGAACTCGCGCGACCAGATGCCGAAGCTCTTTTCCAGCCGGAGCGAATTGAGCGCGTAGTAGCCGCATTCGCGAATACCGTATTGGGTGCCGGCCTCGAGCAGAGTTTCGCGCAGGGCGATGTGCTCCGCCGCGTGGCAGTTGATCTCGTAGCCCAGTTCGCCGAGGACCGACAGGCGGCCGACCTTGGCCCGGATGAGGCCGACATCGAGCATGGTACAGCCCATGAAGGGGAGTGCCTCGTTGCTGACGTCCTGATGGGTGAGGGCCGCCAGAACGTCGCGGGCGTTGGGACCTGACAGAGAAAAGCCGACGATCGCGTCGGAAATGTCACGCACGCTGACATCTCCGTCGCGGGCGGGATCGATGTGACCCTCGAACCAACGCATGTGCCACCGGCGCAGGTAATAGGACCCCATGATCCACCAGGTTCCGTCACCCCAGTTGAACACGGTGAGGTCGCCCTTGAGACGCCCGTCCGGGGAAACCATCGGCGCCAGGCGGGCGCGCCCTGGCCCGGGAAGACGGCTGGCCATCACCCGGTCAAGCCAGGCCTGCGCGTCCTTGCCCGTCACCTCGTAGCGCGAGAAGCCCGAGATATCGAGCAGGCCAACTTGTTCGCGGACCGCGCGGCATTCCTCGGCGACGATATCGAAGGCATTCGAGCGTTTGAGTGTCGGCGTCTCCTCGAAGCCGGGCGGTCCGAACATCAGCGGCACCTCGAGGCCCCAGCTACATCCCCACAGCGCGCCGGCCGCATTCATAGCGTCATAGGCCGGCGATTTTTTCAGCGGGCGCCCGGCCGGTAGCTGCTCGTTTGGATAGGTCATCACAAAGCGGCGGGAATAGAATTGCCCCGTCGTCTGCCTGATGTAATCGCGGTTGGAGGCGAAGGAGCCGTAACGCGCGATATCCATCGGCCAGGTATCGGCCTCCGCCTCGCCGTGGATCATCCACTCGGCCAGGCTCTTGCCGACTCCGCCACCTTGCAGGAAGCCTGCCATGACCCCGCAGGCGAGCCAGTAATTCTTGATGTTAGACACGGGCCCGACCAGCGGATTTCCATCTGGGGAGAAAGTGAAGGCGCCGTTGACCCAGGTCTTCACCCCGACCTCCTGCAGGACGGGGTAGCGTTGGAAGGCCATCGTGAGCTCGTCCGAGATACGGTCGATATCCTCCTGGATCAACTCGATCCCGTAGTCCCAGGGCGCGCCGTCGATGTTCCAGTGCTTGTGGTTGACCTCGTAGATGCCGAGCAGCACGCCCTGCTGATCCTGGCGCAAATAGGTAAAGCCCTCGAGGTCGACCATCATCGGCACCTCGAAGTCGAGGGCCGCGACCTCGGGAATTGTCTCCGTTACCAGATAGTGATGCTCCAGCGGCGACAGCGGCAGCTCGAGGCCGACCATGCGCCCCACTTGCTTGGCCCACAGGCCGCCGGCGTTCACCACATGCTCGGCGTATATTGTGCCCTTTTCGGTCACAACCGCCCAAGTGCCGTCGGCGCGCGGGTTCAGCTCGACGACCCGGTTGTGCTCGATCACCTCCGCACCCATTTTCTTTGCGGCGCCAGCATAGGCTTGGACGGTTCCCGTCGTATCGATATAGCCCTCGCGATCGGCCCACAGTCCGCCGATCACGCCTGTCACATCCATGATCGGGCATTTTTCCTTGATCTCCGCCGGCGTCATGAGGTGGCAGTCCTCGATACCGATGGTCTGGAAGATCCGATAGGTCGCTTGCAGCCACTCCCAACGTGCCGGTGCAGAGGCCACGGTGATGCCGCCCGTCATATGCAGGCCGATTGACTGGCCGCTTTCCTGCTCGATCTCGGAAAGGAGGTCGATCGTGTAGGCCTGCAACGCGGCCATGTTGGGATCCGCGTTGAGAGCATGGATACCGCCAGCCGCGTGCCAGGACGAACCCGCCGTTAGAACCGAGCGCTCCAGGAGGCAGACGTCGGTCCAGCCGAACTTCGCCAAATGGTAAAGCACAGAGGCACCGACGACACCGCCGCCGATGACGGCCACTTTTGCATGGGATCTCATGGCTCGCCCTCCGAAAGCCGCTGGTTTCTCTTCCCCCGCGCAAGCTTTTTTTGGGGCTCCGGCGCGTTGTTCGGCCGAAATCAAGCACATTTCTCGCTCCGGCAGTAGTGCTTCCTGCCCCGCGATCCGGTTAGAAACGATTGTGTTTACCCGTCCGCGTTAATCCGGCGTTAACCGGACCGGCGCTAAAGTCTCTGCAGAACGTTTCAAAGTCGTGCGAGATTGCGGAGATTGAGCCGTGAAAAGCGCCTACATAGAGATGATATCGCTGGTCGAACGCCTGCACCGTCAATGTCTTGAGGTCGTGAAGACCGAACTGGACCGGTTGGGCATCCGCGACCTGAACAACGTGCAATCCCTCATCCTGTTCAACATCGGTGAAGAAGAGCTGACCGTCGGCGAGCTGACGCAGCGCGGTTATTACCTTGGCTCGAACGTCTCCTACAACGTGAAGAAGATGGTCGAGAACGGCTATCTGATCCAGGAGCGTTCGGCGCACGACCGCCGTTCCTTCCACGTGCGCGCGGCCGACAAGGGGCTTGAGATCTACCGCCAGCTCGACGTGCTGTTCGCCGCCCATTCGGAGAAGCTCGGCGCCGCCCAGTTCACCAACGAGGGCCTGGAGCAGACCTGCACCACGTTGCGCCGGGTGGAACAGTTCTGGGCCACGGCCCAGCATTTCGTTACCCGGGTCGCCCCGGCCGCCTGACCCAGCTCCTGAGATCGGGGTCTTCGAAAGACCCGGCGCGCCCTGGCGCGCCGGGTTTTGTTTTGCCCGGCCATGTCTTGGCCGGCAACGCGGTCTTGCGGGCCCGGGCCGCGATCGGTTAGAAGCGCGCGGGTGAGGCATGGGCCCGCGGCATGACGCAACCACAGCACACGGACTCCTATTACGCAGCGACGGCAATCGGTCTGCGCGACTATCCGGCGCTCGCCGGTGAGGCCGGGTGCGACGTTTGCGTGATCGGCGGCGGCTTCACCGGCTTGTCGGCGGCGCTGCACCTGACCGAGCGCGGCTACGACGTGGTGCTGTTGGAGGCCGAACGGCTGGGCTGGGGTGCGTCCGGGCGCAACGGCGGTCAGCTAAACACCGGCCAGCGCAAGGAGCAACGGGCGCTGGAGCGCATGCTCGGCATGGAGACCGCCCGGCAACTTTGGGAGCTCGCCGAAGAGGCCAAGGCGACCGTGCGCGAGCGCATCGACCGCCACCAGATCGCCTGCGACTTCAAACCGGGCAACCTGCTGGTCGCCTACAAGCCCCAGGATGCCGACGGGCTCGCCAGCAACAGCGAACACTTGCGCGAAACCTACGGTTACGACCAGACCCGCCCGGTCTCGCGCGACGAGGTGGCCGAGATGCTGGGCACTAGCATCTATCACGGCGGGCGCCTCGACATGGGGGCAGGGCATCTGCATCCGCTGAACTACGCCCTGGGTCTGGCCGGCGCGGCGAACGCGGCGGGCGCTCGGCTGTTCGAGGGATCGCGGGTGACGGCGATCGAGGACCCGGGGAGCCCCAGCGGCAAGAGCGTGGTCACGACGGGTCGCGGCCGGGTCGCGGCCCGCTATGTGGTGCTGGCCTGCAATGGTTATCTCGGCAAGCTGGGGCCGCGTATCGCCGGGCGCATCATGCCGATCAACAACTTCGTGCTGGCCACCGAACCCCTGGGCGAAGAGGACGCGCGGGCCTTGATCCGCGACGATGTTTGCGTCACCGACACCAAATTCGTGGTCGACTACTATCGGCTGTCGGCCGACCGGCGCCTTTTGTTCGGCGGCGGCGAGACCTATTCGAGCCGCTTTCCGAAGGACCTCAAGGGTTTCGTGCGCAAGTACATGCTGCGGGTCTATCCGCAACTCGCCGAGACCCGCATCGACTACGCCTGGGGCGGGACGCTGGCAATCACGCTCAACCGCATGCCGAGCTTCGGGCGGCTCGACCCCAACACCTTTTACGCGCAGGGCTATTCGGGGCAGGGCGTGGCGCTCACTTCACTGGCCGGCAAGCTGATTGCCGAAGCCGTCGCCGGTACCGCCGAGCGCTTCGACGTCTTCGCCCGCCTGCCGCACCGCGACTTCCCCGGCGGCACCCTGCTGCGCTGGCCGGGCTTGGTAGCCGGCATGCTGTATTACAGCTTGAGAGACCGTCTGTAGACGACTGTTCAATAGAAAATCCCATGCCTGATGTGTCGTCTTTCGAAACCGCCCGCCTGAGGGCCGAACGCTTGCGTTCCGATCACTTCGATGCGCTGAGCCGGATGCATCAGGACCCGCGCGTGATGGCCACGCTGGGCGGCCTGCGAACGCCCGAGGAGACCCGGCGGTTGCTGAATGACAACTTGGCCCATTGGGATCGGTACGGCTTTGGGCTGTGGCTGGTTACCGGCCGCGACGATGAGGCCTTTGCCGGCCGCGGTGGATTGCGTCACGTCCGCGTCGGCGGCAACGACGAGATCGAATTGGCCTACGCCGTGGCCGCCGACCGTTGGGGGCAGGGGCTCGCTACCGAGATGGCGGGGGCGATGCTCACGATTGGGTTTCGGGACCTTGGCCTCGCCGAGGTCGTCTGCTTCACCATGACCAGCAACCGGGCCTCGCGGCGGGTCATGGAAAAGCTCGGCTTCACCTATGAACGCAACATCGTGTACGCGAACTTGCCGCATGTGCTCTACCGCAGGCGCGCGGGCGAGGGCTAGGTCGCCGAAGGTTCAGCCGGCTGCCATGGGCCCTCAGCGTCTGTCTCCTCGAGGATCCATTCGACGAACCTGGCGACCTCGGGTCTGGCCATCGCCTCCGTCGTGGTGGCCAGATCGTAGCCGACGTCGGTGCGCGCGCGTTCGGCAAAGGGAGACACCAGCAGGTTCGCCCGAATGGCGTTTTTGACGATGAGCCAGCTTCCGAGAACGACGCCTTGGCCGGCGATCGCGGCCTGGACTGCCAAATTGTAATCGTTGAACCGCAGACCGGAGCCGAGCTTGACATCGCCGGCGCCCACCGTGGCCAGCCAAGTCTGCCAATCGAACCAATGGCGGGTGGCGGGCATCCGCTCCATATAGCTTGGATCCAAATGGAGCAATGTCACCTTCTCCAGATCCTTGACCGTTTTGAGAGCCGGTGGTCCCTTGGCAAATCCGGGACTGCAGACGGCCAGGGTCTCATCACCGAAGAGGCGATGGACGACGTGGTCTTTGCCGTGCTTCACGCCGTAACGAATGCCGATGTCGGCGCCTTCGCGCTCGAGGTCGACGACGCGCATGGACGAATCGATCAGCACATCGACCTCGGGATATTTCCTCGTGAAGGCATCGAGTTTCGGAACGAGCCAGGCCGCCGCGAAAGATGCTTCGACGGTGATGGTGAGACTTTGTCTCCGTTCCACCGCGCGCATCTTTTCCACGGCGCCGGTGATTTGCTTGAAAGCGTTGTGGAGGTCCGAGAGGCCCACCACGCCGGCAGCGCTCAGCGCGAGGCCCCTGCCGCGCCGCTGAACCAGGGGCGTGCCCAATGCCTCTTCCAGTTTCCGCACAAGCTGTTTCACGGCCGCTGGCGTGACGTGCAGCTCGTCCGCGGCCCTGCGGTAGCTCAGGTGCCGGGATACGGCCTCAAAGGCCCGCAGCGCATTCAGAGACGGCAGCCATCCGGTCATATTGGAAGTAAGAATATCTAAATTCTGCCTTCAGATCAAATGCCTGGTGGGCAGCCGAAAATCGTCCATATTTAAACAAGTTAGTGATGGGTATCGAGTTTCGATACCGTTATGGATTCTAACGACGGAGGTTCCAAAATGGGTACCCAGAGACAAATCCCGATCCGCGGGAAGCAGTCGGCAGGGCCGGTTTCGGTGTTGTTCGAATCAGTCCGTCAGCGGCGTGCGCGCAGCCAAAACCTGGCTGAGCTGAGGGCGCTCGATGGGACCCGCTTGCAAGACATCGGGTTGAGCGAGCAGGGACGCACGCAGATCATCTGTGCGAACTGAAGGCTGCCGCCTAACCAGCCCACGTGGCCGGCGGCGGTCCGCTCATCCGCCGCCTTGCCCGGACGCATAGGCGGCCGGCAAGCCGGCGATCTCGAGCAGAAGCTTGCGGTGCGGCGGCGCCGGCTACCATGAAGACGCGCTCCCGTCGGCAGGGCGCCAGGCGCGCCCTCACGAAAACGCCTGAATGCCGGTCTGCGCACGGCCGAGGATGAGGGCGTGGATATCGTGGGTGCCCTCGTAGGTGTTGACCGCCTCCAGATTCATGACGTGGCGGATCACGTGGAATTCGTCGGAGACGCCATTGCCGCCGTGCATGTCGCGGGCCATGCGCGCGATGTCGAGCGACTTGCCGCAGGAATTGCGCTTGGCGAGCGAGACGGCCTCGGGCGCGGCCTTGCCTTCGTCCAGCAGGCGCCCCAGGCGCAGGCAGACCTGCAGGCCCAGGGTGATCTCGGTCTGCATGTCGGCCAGCTTCTTCTGAACCAGCTGGTTGGCGGCCAGCGGCCGGCCGAACTGCTTGCGATCCAGGGTGTAGGCCAGCGCGGCGTGCCAGCAGAACTCCGCGGCGCCGAGGGCGCCCCAAGCGATTCCGTAGCGTGCGCGGTTGAGACAGCCGAACGGTCCCTTGAGACCGGCGACGTTCGGCAGCAGGTTTTCCTCCGGCACCTCGACGCCATCCATGACGATCTCGCCAGTCACCGAGGCCCGCAGCGAGAACTTGCCCTCGATCTTGGGCGTCGACAGGCCGGCCATGCCCTTTTCCAGAATGAAGCCGCGGATTTTCTGATCGGGGTCGGCCTTGGCCCAAACGATGAAGACGTCGGCGATCGGCGAGTTGGTGATCCACATCTTGGCGCCGTTTAGCCGGTAGCCGCCGTCGATCTTTTCGGCGCGCGTCTTCATGCCGCCGGGATCGGAGCCGTAGTCGGGTTCGGTCAGGCCAAAGCAGCCCACCAGCTCTCCGGTCGCGAGCTTCGGCAAATATTTGCGGCGCTGTTCCTCGGTCCCATAGGCGTGGATCGGGTGCATGACGAGGCTGGACTGCACGCTCATGGCCGAGCGATAGCCCGAATCCACCCGTTCCACCTCGCGCGCGATGAGGCCATAGCAAACATAATTGACGGCGGCGCAGCCGTAATCCTCCGGCAGGGTTGCGCCCAGGAACCCGAGTTCGCCCATCTCGGTCATGATCTCGCGGTCGAAGCGTTCGTAGCGGTGCGCTTCGAGGACCCGCGGCATCAATTGTTCCTGGCAATAATCGCGTGCCGCGTCGCGCACCATGCGCTCGTCTTCGTTCAGCTGCTCTTCGAGCAAGAGCGGATCGTCCCAGACGAATTGCGGCTCGCCGGCGCCCGTCGCGGTTTCGACGGACGCGCGCTCTGGGTGGGCCATAGGGGCTCTCCTCATGCAGCGGAATCAGGTGAACATGATCGCGGCTGGAGCGTTTGGCAAGAGGCGAGCCAGCCGTGCCGCACATCGCCCTTTGACAGATAGGCACGAGGCGTCGCGGCAAGAAGACCCTGCGTGTGCGCTGATTCGAATGTGGAACGAGCGACTTGCGGCGGTTTCGAGAGGGGCTATTTGCGCCGGCGCCGGCCGGATTTCCGCCCGAGCCCGATCTTTTTTGCGAATTCGGAACGCTGCTTCGCGTAGTTGGGCGCAACCATGGGATAATCCGGTGGCAGGCCCCATTTGGCGCGGTATCCCTCCGGGGTCAAAGCGTAGGCTGTACGCAGATGCCGCTTGAGCATCTTGAGCTTTTTGCCATCTTCGAGACAAACCAGATAGTCGGGTCGGATTGAACGCCGGATGGAGACGGCTGGCCGCAGCGGTTCTGTTTTGCCGCCGCCCGCGCCGTCGAGCGCCGCAAGCGAACCGTGCACCGTTTTGATAATCGACGTCAGTTCGGACCTAGCCAAAGGATTGCTTCGAACATAGGAGGCAACAACTTCTGCGGTCATCCGCAATAGTTCTGTCGATGACAACCGCTCCGGCGCTTCGTCACTCATGTCTCGTTTCCGTTCAACTGCAAACCGACATAAACAAAATCGCACGTACCTCAGGTTGAGTCAATTCCCCTACAACATTTAATACATGAATGACTAATCATTAATGAAATAAAGGGCTTTTTACTGTCGCATTACAATCACAATTTGTTGAAAGGGCAACAATTGGGTGGGTTGTACGGATCGTCGCAGCTGCGAGATTCGGCCCGAGATTCCCGCCCAACGGTTGTGGCGGTATTTGCTTAGCGCGCCACATATGGTAGTGTCCGCGCCCGTTTTGCGCAGTGTCCACATGTCCGAGAAAATGCCGGCAAAGCCCATTGCGATCGCGTCCGATCACGCCGGGTTCGAGCTCAAGGCCGTCCTGGCCGAGGAGCTTGCCCGAATGGGTTACGAGATGCTCGATCTGGGCACCGACGGCCCGGACTCGGTCGACTATCCGGATTTCGGGCAGGCGCTGGCCCATGCCGTGCAGGACGGCAGGGCCGATCGGGGCGTGTTGGTGTGCGGTACGGGCATCGGCATATCGATGGCGGCCAACCGGCACGCCGGAGTCCGGGCAGCGGTTTGCCACGACGAGACGTCGGCACGCCTCGCGCGCGAACACAACGACGCGAACGTCTTGGCGTTGGGCGCGCGTCTCGTGGGGGTTGAAGTCGCCAAGGATTGTCTGCGCACGTTCTTGACGACGGAATTTGCCGGCGGCCGCCATGTCGGGCGGGTGGCCAAGCTGGGTTAGATGCGCTAAGCCGTTGCTGAGTGCACTTTTTTGTGGAGGGGAGACGGGGTATGACCGCCGCAGAGGCAGTTGTGGGTTCCTTCATGGAGGAGTCCTTCTTCGGGTCGCCGTTGGCCGAAACAGACCCGCAATTGGCCGAGGCAATTCGCGGCGAGTTGAGACGCCAGCAAGACCAGATCGAGTTGATCGCCTCCGAGAACATCGTCTCGCGCGCGGTTCTGGAGGCGCAGGGCTCGGTCCTCACGAACAAATACGCCGAGGGCTATCCCGGTCGCCGCTATTACGGCGGGTGCGAATTCGTCGACGTCTCCGAGCAGCTGGCCATCGACCGGGCCAGGGAGCTGTTCAACTGCGAGTTCGTCAACGTACAGCCCCATTCCGGCGCCCAGGCCAACCAGTGCGTGCTGCTGGCGCTCTGTGTGCCCGGCGACACCATCATGGGTCTGTCGCTGGCCGCCGGCGGGCATCTGACGCACGGCGCGCCGCCGAACCTGTCGGGCAAGTGGTTCAACGCGGTGCAGTACGGCGTGCGCCCGGACGATCACCTGATCGATTTCGACGAGGTCGCGCAATTGGCCCGGGAACACAAACCGCGGCTGATCATCGCCGGCGGCTCGGCCTATCCCCGGTTCATCGATTTCGCGCGGTTCCGGGAGATCGCCGACGAGGTCGGCGCGTTCTTCCAGGTGGACATGGCGCA
>JAZFZX010000345.1:0-2199 GCA_036444135.1 Kiloniellales bacterium
GTGCAGAGGCCGCGGCTTTCGGCCCAGCCGGGAACGGCGGGCGGCAGCCGATCAAGCCCGGTAGACGGGCGACCTCCCTGGTCCTATAACGCGCACCATGCAGACGCGGCCTTTCATCAAGATGCACGGACTGGGCAACGATTTCGTGGTGATCGATGCCCGGGGCCTGCCGTTCGCGCTGGACGCCGCGGTCGCGCGCGCGATCGCGGACCGGCGCCATGGCGTCGGCTGCGACCAATTGATCATCATGGAGCCGCCGCAGAACGGCCGCGCCGACGTTTTCATGCGCATCCACAACGCCGACGGCGGCGAGGTGGCCGCCTGCGGCAACGCGAGCCGCTGCGTGGCGGCTCTGGTGATGGAGGAATCCGGAAACGGCCGATGCGTCGTGGAAACCCGGGCCGGGCTCTTGCAGGCGGAAGCCGTCGACGGGGGGCGGATCACCGTCGACATGGGCGTGGCCGGCCTTGCATGGCAGGACATCCCCTTGGCCCACGAGGCCGACACCCTGTGCCTGGATCTGTCCCTGGGGCCGCTGAGCGCGCCCGTGGCGGTCAACATCGGTAACCCGCACGCGGTCTTCTTCGTCGAGGATACCGAGGCCGTCGAGCTGGCGCGGCTGGGGCCGGAGCTGGAGCACCACCGGATGTTTCCCGAGCGCGCCAACATCGGCGTCGCCCAACTGACCGGCCCCGACCGGCTGCGGGTGCGGGTGTGGGAGCGTGGCGTGGGCTTGACCCGGGCCTGCGGCACCGGCGCCTGCGCAGCAGCCGTCGCCGCCCATCGCCGGGAGCTGACCGGCCGGCAGGTCGAGATCGTGCTCGACGGCGGGCCGCTGGCGATCGAATGGCGCAACGACGGTCACGTTCTGATGACGGGGCCCGTCGCGACCAGCTTCACCGGCGAGCTGGGGGAGGCGCTGTTACCATGAACGCGCCGCCGGCCGAGCCCCGCGTCATCACCTTCGGTTGCCGCCTGAACGCCTACGAGTCCGAGGTCATGCGCGGCCATGCCCGCGCCCAGGGACTGTCGGACGCGGTGATCGTGAACACCTGCGCGGTGACCAAGGAGGCCGAGCGCCAGGCCCGTCAAGCCATCCGGCGGGCCCGGCGCGACCACCCGGGCGCGCGCATCATCGTCACCGGCTGCGCCGCGCAGATTGACCCGGCCGCCTACGCCGCCATGCCCGAGGTCGACCAGGTGGTCGGCAACGAGGAGAAGCTGAAGGCCCAGACCTTTGCGCCCGGCGATCATCCGCGCGTCTCGGTCAACGACATCATGTCCGTGCGCGAGACCGCGGGCCACCTGATCCACGGCTTCCAGGGCCGCACCCGCGCCTTCGTGCAGGTGCAGCAAGGCTGCGACCACCGTTGCACCTTCTGCATCATCCCCTACGGGCGGGGCAACAGCCGCTCGGTGCCGGTGGGCGAGGTGGTCGCCCAGGTCCGCGCCCTGGTCGCGGCGGACACCGCCGAGGTGGTGCTGACCGGCGTCGATATCACCGATTTCGGCAAGGACCTGCCGGGTTGCCCGACCCTGGGCCAGCTCGCCCGGCGCATTTTGACGTTGGTGCCCGAGCTGCCGCGCCTGCGGCTGTCGTCGGTCGATCCGCTGGAGCTCGACGAAGACGTGCTGCGGCTGCTGGCCGAGGAGCCGCGCCTCATGCCGCACCTGCACCTCAGTCTGCAGTCCGGCCACGATCTCATTCTCAAGCGCATGAAGCGCCGCCACCTGCGCGCCGACGCCGTGGCCTTGTGCCGGCGGGTGCGGGGGCTGCGCCCCGATGTGGTGTTCGGCGCCGATCTGATTGCCGGCTTTCCCACCGAGAGCGACGCCATGTTCGAGGCGACGCTGTCGCTGGTGGACGACTGCGGGCTCACCTACCTGCACGTCTTTCCCTATTCGCCGCGCCCCGGCACCCCGGCCGCGCGCATGCCACAGGTCCCGGCGGGGTTGCGCAAGGCGCGCGCGGCGCAGCTGCGCGCCGCCGGCGCCGCCGCCTTCGCGCGGTTCCTGGCCGGGCGGATCGGTGCCACCGAACGGGTGCTGGTGGAGAGGCCCGGCTTCGGGCACAGCGAGCACTTCGCCCCCGTGGCGGGCCTCCCGGGACAGGCCGGCGAGATCGTCGCCGCCCACATTTCGGCGGCCGCCGACGGCCACCTGCTGGCGCGGGCCGCGGCGTGAACGACAGCGGCGGCG
>JAZFZX010000346.1:0-8196 GCA_036444135.1 Kiloniellales bacterium
GATGGGCTACATCGCGCTCGACGGGCACGGGCCGAAGGAGGCGGTCCAGGCGGGGGGATTTCAGATCGAGCAGGCGGGCGACCGCCATGCGGCGGACGCGTCGCTGTCGCCGTTCTTCGACCCCAAGGGCGAGTGCCTGCGCCGCGAGGCGTAATACCGCCGGTCCTCGATATCGGTCTATTTCACCGCGGCCTATTTCACCTCGGCCATCACCTCTGCCATGACTTCGGCGAAGATGGGAATCGCCCGCTCGATCATCTCGTCGCTGGCCGTGAAGACAACACGGAAGCGACCCGGGGCCTCGCACACCCAGCCGGGCAGCACATAGAGTCCGCGTTCGCCCAGCCGCCGGCAGAACGCGCGGTCGTCGGAAATCGGCGACTTCGGCAACAGGTAGAAGGTACCCTCCGGCACGTGCAGCTCGTAGCCCGCCGCACGCAGCGCCGAGACCAGGCGGTCGCGACGGCGCTGGAAGACATCCAGGTCGATCGACAGGCGGTCGAGCGCCGGCAGGGCGTATTGCATGACCGCGTTGGGGAACCCGAAGCCGTTGGCGACTTGGGCCAGCAGGATGGCCGTGCGCAGGGCGGCGCGCGTGTCCTCGGGCATGGTCGGCGGCAGCGCCAGCCAGCCGAGCCGCTGGCCGGGAGTCAGCAGAACCTTACCGTAGCTGTAGGTGATCAGCGTGTTCGGGTAATAGGCGCTCGGGCTCGGGAAGGCCCGCCCGTCGAACACCAGGCGGGCATAAGGCTCGTCCGCCAGAATGAAGATCGTCCGCCCGATCCGCCGCGACGCGCGGGTCAGGATCGCCGCCAAAGCCTCGAGGGTCTCCGGCGGATAGACACGGCCCGTGGGGTTGTTCGGGGTGTTGACGATGACAAGGCGCGTGTTCTCCGTGATCGCGCGCTCGATCGCTTCCAGATCGAGATCGAAATCGGGCCGGGTCGGGACCTTGACCGGCACCGCGCTGCGGGCCACCAACATGGGCTCGTAGCTGAACCAGGGCGGCAAGCTGATGATGGCCTCGTCGCCGGGGTCGAGCAGGGCGGTGAACGCCGCGGCGATGGCGCCGAAGGCCCCGGTGGTGATCGCAATGTCCTCCGGCACGAATGGCAGGCCACGCCATTCGTCGAGCGACCGGGCTACCGCTTCCTGCGCCGCCGGGACGCTGGTCTTGTAGGCGAACCAGTCGGGGCGCTCGGGCGTGAGCTTCTCGCGAATCGCCTCGACGAAGCCCTCGGGCGGCAGTTCGTGCGGGTCACCCATGGCCATGAAAAGGTAGCGCGGATCGCCATAGCGCTCGAAATAGCGGGCCTCGTCGAAGAAGGACTGCAGGCGCGCATGGACCGCCTGCACGGCGGCGATCCGGCGCGACGGGAGATCCTGGGTCATTTGGAGGGCCTTTCATTTCACCGGCGACCAGGGGCCCCGTGTCCGGAGGCCCTGGGAATGCTAGGTCAGGCCACCGCGAAATCCTAGAGGCGCGCGCCTATCATCATCGGTTTGGGCGATAGGCCGCAAATGTGCGCATCCGTCGCCCAAGTCCGGCCGGTTTTGCGCCCAAAACGCCCGCAAAACCGTCTGTCGAGGGCGTAAAACGCTCGGCCATTCCTTCAGTACATACTCGCACAAATTTGATGGCCGTCACTTTCGCCCGGGCCGGCAGGGACTACATGCCGATCAGCAGAGACATAAAAGTGATTCGCGCAGAGGGCTAAGAAAATGTCGGTTCGAAATATCGGGAACAGCATGATCGATATCGTCGCGATATCGGTCGGCTTGATGCTGGCGTTGCCGTTCGTTCTGTTGTTGGTCACGCCCTTCCTCGGCGGCCCCGTGATATCGCGCGCCGATCGCGCGCGACATTCCTTTTGGGGGAACAGGAGACTTTTGCTACCCTGACCGGGTCAACATCATTGCCTGTCGGAGCAGCGCAAAGCGCGCGCACTTCGAGGTGGGCTAGGTTGGGGGACTCGTCTTGGAAGGAAATCTGGGCGACATCCTGTGGAACTTCTCGGTCGCGGGACTGATTTTCTTGGCGGCTGCCCTGGCCGTTTGGGCAGCCAGACGATATCGGGGTTGGCTGAAACAGAAATACGAGGAACCGCCAAAGTGGGCGGGCATATCGTCTTTCGGGGTCTGGTTGGGCGTATTCGCCTGCCTTGCCGTGCTCTTCGGTTTCGTAATCGACCGCTAGTCCGCATTCCGGGACACGGACGAGAGTTGCCGCAACGGTTATCGCCGGACCCTCAGGCACTCTTTCCGGGATCTGTCTGGCGGTTGCGGCTTCCGACCTCCCCGGTTGGCAGTTTCGGTGCCTTGATTGGACGCTTGGGCACTGGTGCTGCAAACTGGCGCACGCGCCGCCGTGCTACACTTCGGATGTCACACGAGATCCGACGGGCCAAGGCAGACCACTCTGGTGCCGCCAGGCAATGCGACCAGAGCCATAAGACAGAGGGGCAGCGTTCATGAAAACCAACAAAACCGTATGCGTCTTGGCCGCACTTCCGTTCCTGATCATGGCGGCGTGTTCCATTCCGCCGGACGATCATATCGTCGCCGACGTTACCTTTGTCGATCACGTCGAAGCCGGGATGATCGAGCAGGACGTCTATATCGAACGCCCCGTCGGCTCCGGCCAGGTTTATCGGGTCGGCCCGGAGGAGAGCGCCTTTTACATGGCAGCGCCCGTGACCGGGACCGCCGAGCCGGTCCACCACGCCCCGATGGACGCCGCCTACAACGGCCCCTATCCGAAGGGCAAAGACCTGGGCATAACGTTAGGCAACTGGTTGGCCGGGACGGGAAGCGCCAAGGTCAGATGCCGGGCCGGCGAAGGCCACGTGATCGCCACCTTCGACAACCTGGTGCCGAACGGTCTTTACACCATGTGGTACTTCATCATGGCCGATCCCCCGACCGATCCCTTCTCGACCTACGATCTGCCGGTGGGTGCCCGGGACGGCTCCGATTCGGTCTTCCAGGCGGACGCTGATGGCCACGCGGACTACAACGTGCTGTTCCCGAACTGCCTGCAAGGCGGCGGCAGCCAGTTCAGCGTCGGGCTCGCCATCGCCTGGCACAGCGACGGCAAGACCTACGGCTACCATCCCGGCACGTTCGGCGACCACTCGCACATTCAGCTGTTCGCGATGCTGCCGAACAATACCGAGTTGAACGCCCGATAGGCCTCAGCCGAGGTCGGGTTTGGTCTTTTCCACGCTCGGGCGCGTGCGTAGGGACTCCCACCATCGCCGCAGGTTCGGCGTGCCTGAAAGCAGCTTCTCGCCCTCCGGAGTCTGCGACAGGTAGTCGTAGATCGGAACGAGCAACAGGTCGGCGCGGCTCAAACGGTCCCCGCCGAGAAAGGCCCTGTCACCGATCAAGTCCTCCAGCACCGCGAGGCACGTTTGAGCTTCGGGCACGGCGGTTTCGATGGCGGTCTCGTCGGAGGCCTCGCCCAACAGCGGCATGACCGCCCGCTGCATGAAAATCTGCCCGATCATGCAGGGATAGCCATAGCCGTTCACGATGCCGATGGCCTGGGTCATCAGCGCCCGATCCCGGGCATTCGCCGGTTCCAAGTCCGGTCCTTCGAAGGCATCGTTGATGTAGCGGGTGATGGCGTCGGTCTCGTACAACATCAACCCGTCGTGCTCGAAGGCCGGCACCTTTCCGAAAGGGTGCCGGGCCAGGTGTTTGGGCTCCTTGTGCTGCCCGGACAGGATATCGACCTCGACGAGATTATAATCAGCGCCCTTTTCCTCCAGCGTCAGACGGACGGTGCGCGCGAAGGTGCTGTATGCTGGACCGTAGATTACCGGCTTTGCCATCTCTGTTTGCTCCCTGTTTCCTGACACGGTTTGCAGGACCCGACGGTCCCTGGCGCCGAGCTTAATCCGACAATGGGCGTTTCTCCACCGGCTTGTCCGTCGTCACGATACGATGACCTGGGACAGCTCCTTCGTATAGTTGGTCAGCAATTCGACACCGTCGTCGGTTACGACCACGCTATCGCCCACCTGAGCGCGGAAGACGCCGGGGTCGTTCACCGAACCGTCCACGGCAAATATCATTCCGGGGCGCAGCACGGTTCGGTCCCCAAACACGAGCTGAGGCTTCTCGAGAAAACTGAAGCCGGTCGCCCGCCCGCACCGGAAGGGATAGTCGTATCCCGCCGCCTGGATCACATCCGCATAGGCGCGATGCACATCTTCGGCGGCGACGCCCGGGCGTATCGCTTCCAGCGCCGCCTTCTGACTCTCGACCGCAACCGCATACATCTCCTCCTGCCTGGGATCGCCCACCTCGCCCACCCAGAACATGCGGTCGAACCCGAGCTTGAATCGCCGGAAGTTCGTCATGCCGCAAAAGCAGAGAAAGACGGGATCGCCCTTTTCCAGCCGCTTCGTCGAGGCGCGATGGTGGGGCATCGTCGTTTCCGGGCCCGACGCCATGGTTTGCAAGAAGTGAGCGTTCGGGGACATTAAGGGATCGTCATAATGCGCCTCGAGAATTTCCGCCGCCTTGCGTGTGCCCGCCGTCATGGTGGCGATGGCCACCTCGAACTCCGGCACGCCGTCCCCGATGGCTTGACGCCCGGCTTCCATCATCGCCTCGGCCACATGACCGGCGTGACGCGCGAGTTGGATTTCCTCGGGGCCCTTGATCATGCGCATCCCGGCGACCAGCGGCGTGATGTCCGCGAGCCGCGCCGCATCCACCGACCGATCGAGGAACGCGCGCACGACGGGCGGCATGCCATGAGGCTCGATGCCGATCCGGCCGCCGGCGGCCCTGGAAAGAGACGCACCCAAAGGGCCGCGCCACTCCTCGTCCATACCGTCCTGCCAGTGCTGCACATCGCCGACCCAGCTCATCCGCCCCGCCATTTCGGTTTCCATCGTGGGTGTGATGATCGCGCATTCGCCGCTCTTGGGGACGACGAGAACGGTCGGCCGGCCAAAGTCCATGTAGAGATAACCGTGATACCCCGAGTAGTAGTAGATCGAGTCCTCGTCGGTGATCAGACCGATCTCGATGCCCTCGTCCGTGAGATGCTGCTGCAGCACGGCGGTGCGCGCTTGGAAGTCATTCATGACCATGTGTTTCAGAGTTCCTGAGCTATTTTTCCGGACGTGGTCCGGCGGGCGGTGCGGGCGGCCCACTCCGGATTAAATCCGGGATCAATCCTCTCGATAGGCCTCGAGAAAGGGGTCCAGGTCCGTCCCTGCCAGCCTGTTGAAGTAGTTGGTCAGCGTGCAGTGGGCGATCTCCGCGACCGCCGCGATCATCTTGGGCGGAGAGACGCCTTGGTCCTGAAAGGCTGCGAAGTCCGCATCCGACAGCTTGCCCTTTGTTTCCACGAGCTTCCGGACGAGCCTTTGCATCACGGCCTCCGGCGAACCGTCCGGCAGCGTTTGCCCGGCCGCCACGGCATCGATCATCTCCGCATCGATCCCCTCCTGGCGCGCGACGAAGCGGTGGGCGGGCACGCAGTAATGGCAACCGTTCGTGCGCGCCATCTCCATGCAGATGACCTCGCGGTCGGTCGGGCTCAGGCCGCTGCGGTCCAGCGCCCGGTTGAGCGCTAAGAAGACCTCGAGCACCACCGGGTTGTTGGCCATGGCGCTGGTGATGTTCCAGGACGACCCCCACTTGGCCCGGACCTCGGCCAGGACGTCTT
Source organism: Kiloniellales bacterium (assembly GCA_036444135.1). Lineage (GTDB taxonomy): Bacteria > Pseudomonadota > Alphaproteobacteria > Kiloniellales > JAKSDN01 > JAZFZX01. The sequence goes on from JAZFZX010000346.1 coordinate 5,690, forward strand.
TCGTGCGTTGATCGGCGGCGCTCTCGTCAACCGGTGGGATCCTCGCCATTGCTGCCTCCTCTGGTCGAGGCCGTACCAGAGATTGAGCGGCTCGGAATGTCAATGGAGACCGGCGGGCGGCGCAGCGCCGCATCGATGGCCGTCGCGCGTTGCGGAGAGCGGGCTTCCCGCGCATGTTCTGGTACACTGGATCGTGCTGCGGGTGCCCGTGCCGGCCGGAGGGAGGCGGGGCGGATGATGGCTCTGAGAGCGAGATGGCTGCCCGTGGGTCTGCTGTGGCTGGCCCTCTGGTCGGCGCACGCCTGGGCCGCGGGCGAACCCTATCAGCGTCATACGGAGGCCGGGAGCGAGGCCTATCAACGCGGCGACTACACCAATGCGGTGAAACACTGGCGGGCCGCCGTCGCGGCGGCGGAAGACTTCGGCAATGACGACCCGCGCCTGGCCACGAGCCTCAACAATCTGGCGGAAATCTACCGCGTTCAGGGCCGCTATGGCGAGTCCGAGCCGCTGCATCGCCGCGCGCTGGCGATCTGGGTAAAGACCCTGGGGCGGGAGCATCCCAAGGTCGCCCGAAGCCTCAACAACCTGGCGGACCTGTACCGCGTCCAGGGCCGCTACGCCGAGGCCGAGCCGCTGCACAAGCGGGCGCTGGCGATCAAGGAGTCGGCCCTGTTGGTCGGGCCGAAGCATCCCGACGTGGCCGCCAGCCTCAACAATCTGGCGCTGCTCTATGAGGCCCAGGGCCGCTATGGCGAGGCCGCGGCGTTCTATCAGCGGGCGTTGGGGATCTGGGAACAGGCTCTGGGGCCGGCGCATCCAAAAGTTGCCGGGAGTCTCAACAATCTGGCGGACCTCTATCGCATCCAGGGCCGCTACGCCGAGGCGGAGCCGCTGCACAAGCGGGCGCTGGCGATCAAGGAGGCATCCTCCGGGCCGGAGCACCCGAAGGTCGCGGCCAGCCTCAACAATCTGGCCTTGCTTTACGAGGCCCAAGGCCGCTACGCCGAAGCCGAGCCGGTGTATCAGCGGTCGCTGACGATCCGCGATCATGCCCTGGGACCGGCGCATCCCGACACGGCCCAGAGCCTCAACGACCTGGCGGAGCTTTACCGGGTCCTGGGCCGCTATGACGAAGCCGAGCCGTTATACGAGCGGGCGCTGGAGAGCCGCGAGGCGGCCTTTGGGCCGGAGCACCCCGAGGTGGCCCAGAGCCTTGGCAATCTGGCGGAATTGTTCCGCATCCTGGGCCGCTACGCCGAGGCCGAACTGCTGCACCGGCGGGCGCTGGCGATGCGTGAGAATCTCCTGGGTCCGGACCACCCCGAGGTGGCCCAGAGCCTCGGCGACCTGGCGGGGCTTTACTACGTCCAGCGCCGCTATGGGGACGCCGAGCCGCTTTTCCAGCGAGCGCTGGCGATTGGAGAAAGGGCCCTGGGGCCGGACCACCCCGAGGTGGCCCAGAGCCTCAACAATCTGGCGGTGCTCTATCGCGTCCAGGGCCGCTATGAAGAGGCCGAACCGCTTTACCTGCGGGCGCTGGCGATCAAGGAGAAGGCCCTCGGGCCCGGGCATCCCAAGGTGGCCACCAGCCTCAATAACCTGGCGCTGTTCTATAAGACCCAGGGCCGCTATGACGAGGCCGCGCCGCTTTACGCGCAGGCGCTGGCGACCCGCGAGACGGCCCTCGGGCCGGAGCACCCCAAGGTGGCCACCAGCCTCAACAATCTGGCCGAGCTGTACCGGGCCCAAGGGCGCACCGCCGAGGCCGAGCCGCTTTACGGGCGCGCCCTGGCGATCGCCGAGAACGCCCTGGGGGCCGAACACCCGAACGTGGCCACGATCCTCAACAACCTGGCGCGATTCCACCGCACCCAGGGCAACTATTCCAAGGCGGAGCCGTTGTACGAGAGGGCATTGCGGATCAACGAGACGGCCTTGGGGCCGGACCACCCGCACATCGCCGCGGGCCTCGACAACCTTGGGGGGCTTTACTCCCTCCGGCGCCGCTATGAAGACGCCGAGCGCCTGTTCACCCGCGCCCTGGTGATCCGGGACCGGGTTCTCGGCCCGTCGCACCCCGACGTGATCGAGAGTCTCGACAATCTGGCCGCCCTGTACCGCGCCCAACGCCGCAACGACGAGGCCGAAATCTTGTACAAGCGGGTGCTGGCGGTCCGAGAAAAGACCCTCGGTCCAGACGACCCCGAAGTGGCCGCGAGCCTCAACAACCTGGCCGAGCTCTACCTATCTCAAGGCCGCTATGCCGAGGCCGAAGCGCTTTACGAGCGCTCGCTGGCGATCTACGCGGTGGCGTTGACGCCGGACGACCCCCACGTGGCCAAGGGTCTCAACCGTTTCGGAGAACTCTACTTTTTGCAGGGCCGCTACGCCGAGGCGGAGTCCCATTACAAGCGCGCGTTGGCCATTCACGAAACCGCTCTGGGGCCGGAACACCCCAACGTCGGCGTGACGCTAACCTATCTGGTGGAACTCTATGCCGTGCA
>JAZFZX010000347.1:0-4095 GCA_036444135.1 Kiloniellales bacterium
CCAAGCCGCCCTTGTAGTTGAAGCCCTTGAGCACCGGAACGTCCCAGGACAGCGGGAAGCCGGTGACGACCAACGCCAGCAGCGGCAAGCCCAAGATCAGCCCCAGCGCGGTAAAGAACACGGGGAACTGCTCGCCAGTCGTGTCCTGGCGCCGGTGGGCCCAGCGCGACACGGCGATGGTGCAGACAATACCGATGGCGAAAGCAACCGGAACCGGCCAAAAGCCGGCCTCGAAGATCGGCGCCGGCGATGACAGGCCCCGGATGTTGAGGAAGAAGGTATCAAAAATCGAAATGCTGTCGCGCGGATTGGGCAGCGTCCTCAGCACCCCGAAATACCAGAAGAAGATTTGCAGCAGCAACGGGATGTTGCGCAGAATCTCGACGTAGACCGTCGCCAGCTTGGCGATCATCCAGTTGCTGGACAGGCGTGCGACGCCGATAAGGAATCCGAGGATGGTGGCAAAGAAGATTGAGATCACCGAGACCAGAATCGTGTTCAGGAAGCCGACCAGGAACACGCGGCCGTAGCTCGATTCCTCGCTGTATTCGATCAGGCTCATGGAGATGCTGAACCCGGCCGTGGTTTCCAGGAACCCGAAGCCCGACGCGATGCCCTGGCGCTCCAGGTTGCCAATGGTGTTCCGGACCAGGAACATGCCCAACACCACCACGGTGCCCAGAACCACCGCCTGGAAGAACAGCGCCCGGGCGCGCGGATCATTCCATATCGGCGGTTTTGCTGGCGCTACAGTTGCTTTGGCCTCGGCAGCCACGGCCCCCCCTCCGAATCAAGTCCTACGTTGCCACGGACCGAGGGATCTGTGCCCGGCACAAAGACCGGGCACAGTCCTCAATCTTCCGTCGCGCTCAGCGCACCGGCATGGGGTACTGCAGGCCGCCGTCCGTCCACAGAGCGTTCAGACCGCGCTCCAGCTGCAAGGACGTATTAGGCCCGACATAGCGCTCGTAGCTTTCGCCGTAGTTGCCGACCTGCTTGACGATGTTGTAGGCCCAGTCGCCGGGCAGACCGAGGCTCTTGCCCGTGTCGCCCTCGGTACCGAGCAGGCGCTTGACGGCCGGGTTGCTCGAGGTGTCGCGCATCTGATCGACGTTGACGGAGGTGACGCCGAGCTCTTCAGCCTCGATCATGGCATAGAGCGTCCACTTCACGACATCGAGCCACCTATCGTCGCCGTGGCTCACGACCGGCCCCAGCGGCTCTTTCGAGATGATCTCGGGCAGAATCACGTGGGCGTCCGGATCGCTCAGCTTGATGCGCTGGGCGGCCAGACCGGACTGATCCGTCGTATAGACGTCGCAGCGGCCGGAGTCATAGGCGGCCACCACCTCGTCGGCCTTCTCGAACACCACCGGCTCGAAGCTCATGTTGTTGGCCCGGAAGTAGTCGGACAGGTTGAGCTCCGTCGTGGTGCCGATGTTCGTGCAGACGCTGGCGCCGTCGAGCTCGAGGGCGTTGGTGACGCCCAGGTCCTTGCGGACCATGAAGCCCTGGCCGTCGTAATAGTTGACGCCCGCGAAGTTGAGGCCGAGTGCCGTGTCGCGAACCAAGGTCCAGGTCGTGTTGCGTGACAGCACGTCGATCTCGCCGGACTGCAGCGCCGTGAAGCGCTCCTTGGCCGACAGCGGGCTGTACTTCACCGCCTCGGAATCGCCGAAGATGGCCGCCGCAACGGCGCGGCAGACATCGACATCGATGCCGGTCCAGTTGCCTTGCTCATCGGGATTGGAGAAACCAGGCAGCCCCTGGCTGACGCCGCACTGGACGAAACCTTTAGCGCGGACATCGTCAAGCGTGCCTGCGAATGCCGCGGTAGACAGCAAGGTTGCCGCCCCCGCCGCCAATAATACCTTCGAAATGTGCATTGAACGACCTTCCCTGCTCTTCTTTCGATCATTCTGATTTGAGGCAGGCCGTATGGCCAACCCCCCTGTACTATCAACATGTAACACCAGGGACAGAAAGGCGGCAACCCGCTTTTCGAAATCGCCTTGCGCGGGAACCGGGCCCGGACCGTATCGCAGGGGCCCGCCGAGCGGCTTCGAAGCCGCTAAAGCCTTTCGCCTGCGCTGCGCTCCTGGCATAAGAACCCAACCGTCAGGCCCCCGGCTCAGCAGCCATTTACGGGAAATCGAAGGGCCATGAGCAAGCGACGACACAAGCCAGAAACCCTGCTGGCCCACCTGGGCCGGGATTACCGGGCCCACTTCGGCCTGGTCAATCCGCCGGTCTGCCACGGCTCGACGATCCTGTTCGACGACGTGGACACCTTCGAGAGGACCGACCACAACCAGGAAAAGTCGGTGATCAGCTATGGGCGCGGCGGGACGCCCACCACTTTCGCGCTGGAGGAAACCGTCGCGGAGATGGAGGGCGGCTACCGCGCGTTCGCCCTGTGCTCCGGTCTGGCCGCCGTCAGCGTCGGCATTCTCTCCGCCGTGGACAGCGGCGGCCACGCGCTGATCTGTGACAATATCTACGGGCCCTCGCGGCGCTTCTGCAGCGGCCTGCTGGGGCGCCTGGGCGTAGAGGCTACCTATTACGACCCCTTGATCGGCGCCGGCATCGAAAGTCTGTTCCAGCCCAACACCCAGGTCGTGTTCCTGGAATCGCCGGGCTCGCTCACCTTCGAGATGCAGGACGTGCCCGCCATCGTAAAGGCGGCCAAGGCGGCGGGCGTGCGCGTGGTCATGGACAACACCTGGGCCACCTTCCTCCACTTCCAGCCGCTCGCCCACGGCGTCGACATTTCGGTCCAGGCGGGCACCAAATATATGGTGGGCCACGCCGATGCCATGTTCGGCGTGATCACCTGCACCGAGGAGATCGAGCCGCGCGTGCGCCAGACCTTCAAGCAGCTCGGCCAATGCGCGGCGCCGGACGACGTCTATCTCGCCCTGCGCGGGCTGCGCACCATGGCCGTTCGCCTAGCGCGCCACCAGCAAAGCGCGACCGAGGTCGCAAAGTGGCTTCAGGGGCGCCCGGAGGTCGACCGGGTGCTTTATCCGGCCCTGCCGGAGGACCCCGGCCACGCCATCTGGCAGCGCGATTTCACCGGGGCCTGCGGCCTGTTCGGCGTCGTGCTGTCGCAGCCCTACGCACGCGAGGCGGTCAACGCCCTGGTGAATGGTATGGAACTGTTCGGGATCGGCGTGAGCTGGGGTGGATTTGAAAGCCTGCTGGTCCCCTCGCACCCCGAGAAGGCCCGCACCGCCACCACCTGGTCCGCCCCGGGACCCAGCCTACGCATCCACGTCGGGCTGGAAGACGCCGGCGACCTGATCGCCGACCTGGAGGCCGGTTTCGAACGGCTGACCCGCGCCGCCGGCGGCCAGGACGGCTGAAGGACGCGACGACATGAGCGCCGAGAACGAAGACGCCAAGAGCCCGGCGCTGCCCGCCGAACTGGAGGCCGCGCTCACCTTCGACGCGCAGGGCCTGGTGCCGGCCATCGCCCAGCAGCACGACAGTGGGGAAATCCTGATGATGGCCTGGATGAACCGCGCGGCAATCGCCGAGACGCTGGCCACCGGCCAGGTCTGCTACTGGTCGCGCTCGCGCGGCGCGCTGTGGCGCAAGGGCGAACGCTCCGGCCAGACCCAGCGCCTCGTGGAGCTCGCCGTGGACTGCGACGGCGACACCGTGCTGCTGCGTGTCGAGCAGACCGGCGTCGCCTGCCACACGGGACGGCGCAACTGTTTCTTCCGCGCCTGGCGCGGCGGCCGGCTGGAGGAGACCCTGCCCGTCGAGGCCGACCCCGAGGACCTCTACGGAGACTGACGCGGCGCCCGGCCTGGACCGGACCCCGGAAAAGAGGACCGGGCGGAAAAGACAATGAAAATCAGGCTGCGCGGTCACGCCATGAACCAGAGGCTCCTCTTCCTCTACGCCGTCTTCGTGCTGCTGGCGGTGACCGGCCTCACCTTCGGCGGCCAGCCGAGAAGCACGGGCCTGATCCTGTTCGGCGTGGCCTGCTTGCTTGTCTGTATTTACATCGCGAAAGTCGTCGCGCGGTGCCCCGCCTGCCGCAAAGATGCCCGCCATGCGCCGGTGCGCCCGCTCGGCTCGGCGCGC
>JAZFZX010000348.1:0-2869 GCA_036444135.1 Kiloniellales bacterium
GGCCCGCGCCTTGGGCTTCTTGACGCCGGCGAAGCTCATCTTGGTGCCGGGTGCGAAACCTTTCGGCTTCTCGAGGAAGGCGCTCAGGTTCTCGAAGGTCCACTGCTGATCCGACATGCCCTTGAGCGCGTCGGAGTAGCTGAAGTCAGAGTCGCTTCCGATGCCGCGATTCACGATGTTCCAGAGGTTCGGGCCCTGCTTGTCGGCGCCGCCCTGATTGAAGGTATGACAGGACGTGCACTTCTTGGCGCCCTTCTCGCCGGACGCGGCGTCCGCCGCGGCCATGAGCGTTCCCAGATCCGGGGCCTCGGGCGCGGTTTCATCCATGGACTCGTCGCTGGCCGCTCCCGCCACCACGTAGACGGGCTCTTCCAACTCGTGCGGATTGACCAGGGCGTCGGCCAGAAAACCACTGACGCCGGCAACGATCCCGGCCGTCAGGATGGCCGCGACGATCTTGTTGATCTCAATGCTGGACATTCGGCGGTTCCCCCGGGCCTCTGCCCCCGAGGCGGACAATACCGGCCCGTTTCCAGAGGTTCAATAGCGCGCCCACCAGAAAAGCGTTTTTCAGCCCGGCCAGCGCGTCTATTCTGCCGGGCTCCGGACGCATGCGGCTTTCCCATTGCGCCGCTCGCCGAAGTCACGGGGGTTTGACACGCATGCGCACCGCCGCAGTCTGGCCCTTCGCCCAGGTCGTGGAATGACGATGTCCAGCGCACAGGCGGGCGGGCCGTCCCGTCCCATCGTCGCCATTCCGGCGCGCCTCGCTTCGACCCGCCTGCCCGGCAAGCCGCTGGCGGAAATTCACGGCGTTCCGATGATCGTGCACGTTTGGCGGCGGGCCGTCGAGGCGGACCTGGGTCCGGTGCTGGTGGCCTCGGCCGATCGGGAGATCGCCGATGCGGTGCGCCAGGCCGGCGGCCAAGCGGTATTGACGCGCCCCGACCACGCCTCGGGCTCGGACCGCATCTTCGAGGCCGTGGAGCGCGTGGACCCGGAGGCGGCGCACGATGCCGTTGTCAACATCCAGGGCGATCTGCCCACCATCGCGCCGGAGGCCGTGCGCGCTGCTCTCGTGCCGTTGACCGAGCCGGAGGTGGAGATCGGCACGCTGGTTGCCGAGATCACCGATCCCGCCGAGCGCACCGACCCCAACGTGACCAAGGCGGCGCTGGTCTTCGAGGCCGACGCGCGCGTCGGCCGGGCGTTCTACTTCAGCCGGGCGCCCATTCCCTGGGCGGGGCCGGAGGATGCATGGCCGCTCTACCACCACATCGGGATCTATGCCTATCGCCGCGCGGCCCTGCGGCGTTTCGTGGCGCTGCCGCCATCGCCCCTCGAACGGCGCGAGCGCCTGGAACAGCTGCGCGCGCTGGAGGCGGGCATGCGTATCGACGCGGCGCTCGTTGACACCGTGCCCCTCGGTGTCGATACTCCCGCCGACCTGGAACGCGCCCGCGCCTTGCTGGCGCCGGACGTATGAGCGGCCCGATCCCCTCGACAACGCGACAGCCATGGCAGAACGCGTCGAAACCCCGAAAGTGATCGCCTTTCAGGGCGCGCCGGGCGCCTATTCCGACATGGCGTGCCGGGCCGTGCATCCGGAAATGGAAACGCTGCCCTGCACATCCTTCGACGATACCTTCGCGGCGGTGCGCGACGGCCGGGCCGGGCTGGCCATGATCCCGATCGAGAACTCCAGCTCCGGGCGGGTGGCGGATATCCATCACCTGTTGCCGGAATCCGGCCTGCACATCATCGGCGAGCATTTCCAGCACATCCATCACCAGCTGCTGGGCCCGAAAGGCGCCAGCCTCGAAACGGTCCGCGTCGTGCGCAGCCATATCCAGGCGCTCTCGCAATGCCGAGATTTCCTTCGCAACCACGGGCTGGAGGCGGTGGCCCACGTAGATACCGCGGGCGCGGCGGCGGAAGTCGCGGGCCTGAACGACCCGACCCAGGCGGCGATCGCCTCGGACCTGGCGGCCGAGTTGCAGGGTCTTGAGGTCCTGGTGCGCGACGTGCATGACGTCGCCCACAACACCACCCGATTCCTGATCATGGCCGAGGAACCGATCGACCCGGATCCCGGCCAAGGGCTGATCGTCACCTCCTTCGTATTCCGGGTGCGCAGCGTGCCCGCGGCGCTCTACAAGGCGCTCGGCGGCTTCGCCACCAATGGCGTCAACATGACCAAGCTGGAGAGCTACATCGGCGACGGCGGCTTCACCGTGGCCCAGTTCTACGCCGATATCGAGGGTCATCCGGACCAGCGCCCGGTGCGTCTGGCGCTGGAGGAACTGGGGTTCTTCTCCCGCGAGGTGACGATCCTGGGCGTTTATCCCGCCGCCGCCCTGCGCCAGAATGGCGGTGATTCCGGCTGATCCGCTGCCGGCTTGTTCCAATTTCTAGGATTGTTGGTATGAGTCCCGTGCCAGCCAATCCTCGATCAGCCGCCGCGCGATGGAATCCGGTCGCGGCAGACGAAGATCGTCGTCTTCACTGAGGCTCAGAAGGGCATCGCGGCTGACCCAGCGGGCCGATTCCAACTCCCGGGTATAGACGTTCAGCGGGGCGTAGCCGGCGCGCGCGTGGAACCCGAGCATGAGCGAGGCGGGAAACGGCCACGGCTGGGAGGAATGATAGGCGATGCCGCCCAGCGGAACGTCGAGGCCGACTTCCTCGCGCACCTCGCGGGCCACCGATTCCTCCAGGCTTTCCCCGGGCTCGACGAAACCTGCCAGGGTCGAGTGAAGGCCGGGCGGCCAATCGTGCCGGCGGCCCAACACGCAGCGTGTGCCGTCGTGGACCAGCATGATGACCGCCGGGTCTGTGCGCGGGAAATGTTCGATGGCGCAGGCGCCGC
>JAZFZX010000349.1:0-9377 GCA_036444135.1 Kiloniellales bacterium
CGCAGGTGGCCGGGCCGCAGATCGCCGTGGCCGGCCGCAATTGATTTGAGCCGGGCGCGTTCGATCCATTTGTGGGCACCCTCCTCGCCCAGGATCGTCATCAGGCGGCCGCGGTCCGGGCCGGCCATCTGGGCGACCTCCTGCCGCGAACGTTCGGCGTACCAGGCGTTGCGGTCGCGCGCAGCGACGTTGGTGAACCCCGCCTCGGTGAGCAAGGCCGCCGTATCGTCGAGCAGCGCCATATTGAACGTCAGCCCGAGAGCCGCGATCCAGTCGGTCATTTCCTGAGAGAAGGGCTGGTCGCCACGGCACCAGTCGCTCAACACCACCCAGCCGCCCGGCCGCAGCACCCGGAGGATATCGCGGAACAAGGCCGGCTTGTCGGGGACATGAATGATCGCGTCCTTGCTGAACACGACGTCGAAGGACTCGTCCTCGAACGGCAGCGGCCCCGGTTCGATGAGTTGAAACCGCGCGCGGTCCGCCAGATCCATTTCGCGAGCCCCCGCCGCGGCCTTGTCCAGCACCGGCTGCTCCACGTCGACACCGACGACATGCGCCGCCCCGTGGTCCTCCAGCAATGCAAAGGTGGGGCCGCCGATGCCGCAGCCGATGTCGAGCACCTCTTTGCCTTCGAGATCGATACCCTCGACGACGAGCGCGACCTCCTCGCGCCCCCCCGGCGAGAGGAATCCCTTGCCCCACATCACCTCGAGGCCGGCCACGAAGTCGTCCGTGTATTCGAGATCCTCGTCGCCCACCATGGTTCGCCCATCTCCCGGTCGGCGCGCCTAGCGCGTGCGCCAGGCCTGGGTACTTCGGACGATACCGCGGGTCAGCAGCGCGTGCAGGATTCGCGCGCCGCCGCAGGTATAGGCGATCATCATCGCCATCGCCGCCGCGAACGGCAGTTCACCCTGATCGTCCATGTTCAAGACCGCGACCGAGGCCAGCGTGGTGTCCGTGGAATAGAGGAACACCACCGCCGAGACCGTCGTCATGGCGTTGAGGAACAGGTACATGGAGACGTCGAGTATGGCCGGCAGGCAGACAGGAACCGTGATCTTGAAAAATGTCCGGTAGAACGGCGTTTTCAGCGACGCCGAGACGGACTCGAACTCCGGATCCATCTGCTTGAGCGCGGTCACCGCCGTCAGATGGCTGACCGTGTAGAAGTGGGTGACCGTCACCACTACCAGAATGCCCATGGTGCCATAAAGGAAATTGAGCGGATTGGACGGATGGTTGAAAAAGAAGATGTAAGCGAGGCCCAGCGCCATGCCCGGCACCGCCAGCGGCAACATGGCGACGGCATGGAAGGTGCTGCGCCCGGCCATGAAACCGCGCCCCTTCTCCACCAGGTAGGCACCGAAGAAGATGATCACCGTGCCGACGACCGCCGTGTAGAGCGACATGCGAATGGAGTTGAAGTAGGAATCCCAGCCGCCGCCGTTGGCCAAGTCGAAATTGTAGTTCTCGAACGTCAGTTCCAGATTGTACGGCCAGAACTTGATGAGCGCCGCGTACTGGGCCATGCCGAGCATGCACAGGATCAGGAACGCGACCAAGGAACAGAAGGCGAGCATGATCATGTCGAAGCGGCGGCTCGGCTTCGCCTCGTAAGGAACGGCCCGTGCCGACAACAGCGCGACCTGCTTCTTCTGCACGATACGATCCACGGTAAAGGCGATCACGGCAGGGATTAGCAGGATGATGGAAACCACGGCCCCCATCTGGAAGTTCTGCTGGCCGATCACCTGCTTGTAGATGTCGGTGGCTAGCATGTTGAAGTTGCCGCCGATCACCTTGGGCACGCCGAAGTCGGTGAAGATCAGGGTGAAGACCACGAACCCGGTGCTGATCAGGCCGTACTTGCAGCCCGGGATGGTGACGGTGAAGAAGGTCTTGACCTTGCTCGCGCGCAGCGCGATCGCCGCTTCGTAGAGGCGCGCATCGGTTATCGACAGCGCCGTGATGACGATCATCAGCGCGTGCGGAAAGACCCAGTAGCTCGAACCGATGACGATGCCGATGGGGCCGTAAATGGATTCGCCGAACAGCAGGTCCTTGGCGACGCCCTGCCTGCCGAACCAGTAGACCAGCGATATGCCGCTCAACAGCGACGGCGTCAGCAGCGGGACCGCCGCCACCAGCTTGAAGAACCACTTGAACGGCATGCAACTGCGCGTCAGTGCATAGCCATAAATGAAGGCCGTGCCGACGACCAGGACGGTCCCGATGACCGAGATGTAGAGGCTGTTGACGCCGGAGAGGAACAAGGCCGGGGTCGAGAAGTACTCCGCGTAGTTTGCAACCCCGATAAAGTCGCCGTCTTTGTTCTCGACGCTCTTCGACATCATGGTGTAGAGCGGCAGCACCACAAAAATCGCCAGGAAGACGCCGATCACCGCCATACAGCCGCGCATCATCCAGTCGTCGCGGCTGATCTTGGGCCTGACGACGGGGGCGGCAGCCTCCGCGGCGACGCTAGCCATGGATGGCGCCTGCCGGGTAAACGCGGATGCGTTCACGCGGCATCATCACATTCAACGAATTGCCTTCGCCGATCTCCATGCGGCGCACCAGGTTGATCGAGAAGTCGGCACGCAGACGCTCCTCGCCCATGGCCCCGTCGGCCAGGTCCACCCGGAAAAAGGAACCCAAGAACTCCATGGCCGCCACGCGGGCCTCGAAGACGTTCTCCTCCTCGCCGGTGATGCCCTGGACCACGATATCCTCCGGCCGCACCGCAATCGTGACCGAGGTACCCTGGGCGAGGCCGTCGGCGTCGCAGGCGAGCTCGACCTGGCCCATACGCACCCGGTCCGGTCCTACGACTGTGCCGGGCACGAAGTTCATGGTGCCGATGAAATCGGCGACGAAGGCCGTCGCCGGGCTGCGGTAGATGTCGAGCGGCGTGCCGACCTGTTCGATGACACCCTGGTTCATGACCACGATGCGGTCGGCCATGGTCAGCGCCTCTTCCTGATCGTGGGTCACCATGATGGTGGTGATGCCCAGGCGGCGCTGCAGATCCTTGACCTCGTGGCGCAGGTGCACACGCACCTTGGCATCCAGCGCCGACAGCGGCTCGTCGAGCAGCAGCAGGCCGGGCGAGGTGGCGATGGCGCGGGCCAGCGCGATGCGCTGCTGCTGGCCGCCGGACAGCTGCGCCGGATATTTCTCGCCCTGGTCGGGCAGTCCGACGAGATCGAGCAGCTCGACCACCCGCGCCTTGATCTCGGCCTTTGGCAGCTTCCGGTTTTCGAGGCCGTAGGCGATATTCTTGTTGACCGTCAGGTTGGGGAACAGCGCATAGGACTGGAACACGATCCCGAAGTCGCGTTCCGACGGCGGTAGGGCGGAGATATCCTGGTTGGCCTGCTCGACGGTGCCATTGGTCTGGATGTCGAGCCCGGCGACGGCGCGCAATAAGGTCGTCTTGCCGCAACCCGAGGGACCCAGGAAACAGATGAACTCACCCTCATAGACGTCGAGTGAGATGTCCTTGAGGGCGGTGAAGTCCCCGAAGTTCTTGGTCAGGTTCCGGATCTTGAGAAAGGCCGCCGGCTGTGAACCCTCGGCTTGGCCCATGACACGCGCCTCCCCTAAAGGCCATTACCGGCAGAGAGCATAGCACCCCTTCCGGCGACGGCAAAAGCGCGCCGGCCGCCGCAAAGGCGACGGCCGGTCGCAATTTCAAACGATCACCGGCAGACTTAGCTCTTGGGCTCCGACTTGGCGTCGTAGCGCCGCTGCCACTCCTTGAGGATGCGCAGCCGGTTTTCTGCCATCCACTCGAAGTCGCTGTCGATCATCGCGTCGCCGATGTTCGGCGGGTAGTTCTCCACGGCCTGGGCGATGCCGGGATAGGCGATGACCGCATAGACGCTGTTGTACATCATGTTGGCCTCTTTGGTGACCGAGAAGTCGACCAGCTTCATCGCAGCATCGAGCTTGTCGGTGCCCTTCATGATCGCCGTCGCCTCCATCTCCCAACCAACGCCCTCGCTGGGGATGATGATTTCAACCGGTGCGCCCTTGTTCTTCACCTTGGCGCCGCGGTAAGCGAACGAGACGCCGATCGGGGTCTCGCCGGAGCCGGCCTGCCGGCAGGGCTTGGAGCCGGAGTGCGTGTACCAGGCGATGTTCTCGTGAAGGCCATCCATGTAGGCCCAGCCGGCGTCCTCGCCAAACATCTGCAGCCAGCCGGAGACATCGAGGAAGCCGGTGCCCGAAGAATTCGGGTTCGGCATGACCACGTGGCCCTTGTAAACCGGGTCGGTCAGGTCCTTCCAGGACGTCGGGGTGGGAAGACCGTGCTTCTCGGCCTCGATGGTGTTGAGGCAAATGCATGCCACCCAGGCATCCATCCCCGTCCAATGCGGCGGGTCGGATTTGTCGAGGAATTTGGCATCCAGCTTGTCGCCGCCGACCGGCATATAGGCATGTGTCATCCCTTCGTTCTTCATCAGCAACAAGCTACTGGCCGCCAGACCCCAGACTATGTCGGCCTGCGGGTTGTTCTTCTCGGCCAGCAACTTGGCGGTGACGATGCCGGTTGAATCGCGGACCCACTTGATCTCGATGTCCGGATATTGCTTGTTGAATTCCTCGGCGTAGCGCTTGAGGTCGTCGGCCTCAATGGCCGTGTAGACGGTCAATTCGGTCTTGGCGAATGCCTGGCCCGACACCAGTGCCAAGCCAAAGGCACCCATAACTGCGGCCGTCCAGAGCCTCGCTAATAATCCCTTCGTCATAGAGTCGTCCTCCCTGCTGGGTTTGCTGCTTCCCACAACCGTAACATTACAGCTTGGATCGCCGCGCTTGCCAATATCCGATCCATTATGATGGGTATCAGGCAGGCGAGTCGATCGTCCGGGCTCGATCATTACCCCGCGCGCCGAGGGAGTCCAGCCGGATTGCAGCCGGGCCGGCGGGCTTATACCAACGGTCCTTGATATTGACCGATTTCATGGGCACGAAATCGGCCCATCGGTATTAAAGGGTCAGGATCGCCTGATACACGGTTCCCGAGGCGAGCGAGCCCGCGAGCGCGACCGCAAGGTACCAGAGGAAGACAGGGCGTTCGACGAGGGCGAAGACGGCGACCGCCGCTGGGATGCTGGTGACCGCCCCGGCCGTCAGGAAGGCGATGGCCGCACCCGGCGCCATGCCCGCTTCTCCTCTCGGCACAGTCGTTACCCGTTCACTCAATAATTCGCTATTTCCGCAATTTTCGAAATATCTTGGCAGAAAAACTCAGCTCGCCCGTCGAGCCGATTTCGGCGCCGGAACGCCGCGACAGCATTCCTCAGTCAGGTAATCGACCAGTTCCGTCATCAGGCCAAAGTCGGGCGTGCAGCGCAGCACGCGGCCTTCCCGCTCCTGGCGAACCAGGCCCACGTTGACCAATTGGGCCACATGGTGCGACAGGGTCGAGGCGGGAACGCCCAAATGCTCCTGCAGCTCGCCGACCGCAAGGCCGTCCGGACCGGCGCGGACCAGCAGGCGGAATAGCTCCAGGCGCGTGGGGCTTCCCAGCTTCTCCAGACAACGGGCGGCTTGATGCAGATCCATGTGCTTCACATAAAACTTCAGTGCCGAATTGTCAACGATATTTCCGGAATTATCGAATTGATATCATAACCGCGCTCAAACACCACCACTGGGGCGGGACGGGCGCCGGGTCGGCACGGCGCGCTCGGTGTCCTGGGCGTCGGCTTCGGTCTCGGCGGCTTCGTCCTCGACGCGGGTCACCAGGCGGCTGCGGCGCAGCTCACCCTCGGATTCGAGAATCGGGTAGGCGACCGAGGTGAGGTGCGAATGAATGCGTTTGAGATCGCGCAGGATGTCCAGGTGCACCGCGCTCGTCTCGATGCTCTGGACCAGGCCGCGGCGCAACCGCTCGAGATGCTTATCGCGGCCTTCACGCTCCAGCTCCCGGAACTCGTCCTTCTCGACGAGCAGGCGCCGCGCCATGGACACGTCGCGGGATACGAACACGCTCATGGCGAGCTGCATGTGCTTGAGGACGCGGTCGTGCAGCTCGGTCAGCTCTGCCCAACCTTGATCGGAGAAGGTGAGCTGGTTGAGGATTTTCTTTTTGGCCAGCTCCAGCAGGTTCTTGTCGATGATGTCGCCGATGTGCTCGAGGTTGGTGGTGAAGGTGATCAGCTCGATACAGCGGGCGCTGTCCCGCTGGTCGAGCGCCTCGCGGCTGGCCTCGGTGAGATAGAGTTTGATCGCCTCGTGCAGGGCATCCACGTCGTCTTCCAGGCTTTCCAGGCGCTCGACCACTTTGGTGTCGCTGGTTTGGAAGGCGTCGATGACCCTGCGCAGCATGACCTCGACCAGGTCGGCCATGCGCATCAACTCGCGCGTGGCACAGGCCAACGCCACCGCCGGCGTGCTCACGGCGCTCGGGTCGAGGTAGCGGGGCGCGATCTCGCCGCTGTCTTCGTCGATATCGGGAAGCAGCCGTTCGACCAGGCCGGCCATGACACCCGCCATTGGCAGGAATACCACCGCCAGAGCCAGGTTGAAGGCCGTGTGGAAATTGGCGATCTGGCGCGCGGGTTCGGCCTCGATCGCAGCCACCAAAGGAGTAAGGAGCGCGACGAACGGCAGCATGGCCACCGCGCCCACGACCCGGAACAGCAGGTTTCCGAGAGGGATGCGCCGGCTTGGACGAGTACTCGACAGGGTCAGCATCATGGGCACGATGCCCCCGCCGATGTTGGCGCCGAGGACCAGGGCGAACCCCAAGGCCGGCGGCACCAAGCCGGTGGTCGCCAGCGACATGATCAACAGAACCACGGCGACGCTCGAATGCGCGATCCACGTGAGGATGGCGGCCACCAGCACCGCCAGGATCGGATCGTTGGCCAAGGGCGTGAGGACGCTCTGCAGGGCCTCGCTGCCGCGCAGCGGCGCCGAGGCCCCGACAATCAGGGTCAAGGACAACAGCAGTAAGCCCAGGCCGATCATCACCCGCCCCATGTGCTGGGGCTTTGGCGAGGAACTGGCCAGGAAGAAAATCACGCCCGTCAGGATGAGCGCCGGCGACGCCCAGCCTATGTCGAAGGACAGGATCTGGACCACCAAGGTGGAACCGACGTCGGCGCCCAACATGATGGCGAGGCCGGCCGACAGCGAGAGCAATCCGCGTCCGGCGAAAGAGTTCGCGAGCAGGGCCGTGGCCGTCGAGCTCTGCAACAGGCCCGCGACACCAGTACCGACCGCGAAGGCCGACAGCCGTGTTCGCGTCGTCCGGCCGATCAGCCGCCGCAGCTCGGGTCCGTAGGCGCGCATGATTCCCGTGCGCACCATCCGGGTCGCCCAGAGCAGGAGCGCGACGCCCCCCGCAATGCTCAATATCACCTCGTGGCCGCTCAACGACCCATCCTCCGACGGATGCACGCGCCCTTCCGAGCGACATGCAAAGAGACGGCAAAAAAACAATTGGAAACGGCCAGCCCCGCCGCGGCCTTGCCAGAAGGGCGCCCCTGCGCCGGCCATCTCGCGTCACTCTATCCGCGGCCCCGGGGAATGTCACACCTTTGTCTTATGTCAAAGCGAAAGGTGCGGGCGTCTCCGTGCGGGGGACGGTGCGAACCTTCGTAGGTGGAAATGGGCTAGCCGCGGAGCCAGTCATGCAGGCGGGCGGCGGCCTGGGCCATCTCGGCCTCTGGACCGGCGAAGGAGAACCGCACGAAATGATGCCCGCGGTCCGGGTCGAAATCCATACCCGGCGTCGTGGCGACCCCCGTTTCCGCCAGCATCCGGCGGCAGAAATCCTCGCTGTCATTGGTCAGGGCGGAGACGTCGGCATAGACATAGAAGGCCCCGTCGGCCGGCGCCAGGCGATCGAAGCCCGCCTTGGGCAATCGATCGAGCAAGAGGGCCCTGTTGCGGGCATAGCGGGCGACGTAGCCGTCCAGCTCGGCGCGGCAGTCGAAGGCCGCCTCCCCGGCCAGTTGCGACAGGGTGGGCGGCGAGATGAAGAGGTTCTGGGCGAGGCACTCGATCGGCCGCAACAGGGCCTCCGGCGCGACCATCCAGCCCAACCGCCAGCCGGTCATCGAATAGTACTTGGAGAAGCTGTTGACGACGATGGCGTCGTCGCCGAGCGCGAGCGCGGTCGCCGCCGGCGCGTCATAGGTAATGCCGTGATAGATCTCGTCCGAGATCAGCCGCAGGCCCCGCGCGGCGCAATAGTCGGCGATGGCCGCCAGCTCGGCGCCGCCAAGCATCGTGCCGGTCGGGTTCGAGGGGCTGGCCACGATCAGGCCGTCGAGCGGACCCTCGATGCGTTCCAAGAGCTCGGGCGTCGGTTGAAAGCGGTGCTCGGCCTCGCAGGGCAAAAGCACGGGTTCCACCCCCAGGGCGATCAGGATGTTGCGGTAAGCCGGGTAGCCTGGGGCGGCGAGCGCGACCCGGTCGCCGGGTTCGAAGGCCGCGAGAAAGCCCAGCAGAAAGGCGGCCGAGGACCCGGTCGTGACCACCACGCGGCCCGGATCCAGATCCACGCCGTAGATTTCCCGGTAGTGGCGCGCAATGCGCGCCCGCAAGGCCGGCACGCCCAGGGCATCCGTATAGCCCAGACGCGAGTCGTCGAGCGCGGCCCGCGCCGCGGCCAGCACCGCCCCCGGCGCCGGGGTGCCGGGCTGACCCACCTCCAGATGCAGGACCTCCTCGCCCGCCGCGGCCCTCTCGTTGGCGGCCCGCATGACGTCCATGACGATGAACGGGGCGATCCTGCCCCGCTGTGCAACCTTCAAGGCCATCGGCCGGTCTCCCCGATCCCGCTATTGCACGTTGAAGCCCAGGCCCCAGCCCCTGGGATCGTTGGCGAACGCGCAGTCCTCCTGGTCATCGGCATGGCGGATCCCGTTCGGACAATAGAGCGCATTGACCCGACCCAGCATCGGCGCCTCGCGCAACAGGTGGCCACGGTCCCGCAAGCCGTCCAGAATGCCTGGCGCGGCGCCGGCCTCGAAAAAGGTCACGTCCGGCGCACCGGAGTGATGAAACCGGGGCCGGGCTGTGATCTCTTTGAGCGACCCTTCATCGACCAGGGCGCCGAGCAGGACCGACACCAGGGCCGTCGGCGCGGCGCTGCCGCCCGATGCGGCGGCGGCGAAGTAGGCCTCTTTCGAGTGGGTATTGGCGAGAATCGCGGCGCTGGGCGACAGGATGCCGTTGAAGTGTCCCCGCGGCACGGCGGCAAGCAGGATGCCGGTTCCCGGCGCTATCTGGAAAGCACCGAACAGCCCGTTCATCGTAAAGCTGCATGCCACCATGTTGCCCCAGCGGTCCCCTGTCACGAAACTGGCACCGTGCGGGTTTTCCGGCACGGCCACCGGGCGCGGCGT
>JAZFZX010000350.1:0-7770 GCA_036444135.1 Kiloniellales bacterium
AATCGCGGGCGGGAAAGCGGCTCTCAGGCCTGCTCGCCCTCGGATAGCGCGGCCTGGGCCTGGTTCACCAGCGACTTGAAGGCGGTCGGTTCGCGCACCGCCAGGTCCGACAGCACTTTGCGGTCCAGCTCGATGCCGGCCTTCTTCATGCCGCACATGAACTGGGAGTAGGTGAGGCCGTGCTCGCGGGCGCCGGCGTTGATCCGCTGGATCCACAGCGCCCGGAAGTTGCGCTTCCTGACCCGCCGGTCGCGGTAGGCGTATTGCAGGCCCTTCTCGACCCGCTCGATCGCCACCCGGAAGACGTTCTTGCTGCGCCCCCGGTAGCCCCTGGCCTGCTTGATGACCTTTTTGTGACGGGCGCGAGCGGTGACGCCCCTCCTGACACGCGCCATGGCGGTTCTCCTCAGGCGTAGGGCAAGAAGTTGCGCTTGACGATGCGCGAATCGGGGGCCGACATGATCCTGCTGCCGCGCGCCTTGCGCTTCATCTTCTGCGGCCGTTTGCGCATGCCGTGGCGCTTGTAGCCGTGGTTCATCCGAACCTTGCCGGTGGCCGTTAGCCGGAACCGTTTCTTGGCGCCGCTCTTGGTCTTGAGCTTGGGCATTTCGCGTTCCTCTTATCGGGTTCGGTGTCGCGTTCTTGGGGCGGCTGGGCATGCCCATGCGGCCGCGCCACCCCTCATCAACGGCGCGAGGTTATAACCGGGCGGTGGGCAACGCGCAAGGGGCCGGCGCCTCCCGGGCAAGGTTCAATCTGCGGTATTCGGATCGATCGGCACAGAGACTACGGCGGCCCGCCGCACCCACTTACTTCGGCGCCATGACCATAGTCATCTGGCGGCCTTCCATCTTGGGGAACTGCTCGACCTTGGCAATTTCGTCCAGCTCCTCGCGCACCCGCTCCAGCACGTTCATGCCCAATTCCTGGTGCACCATCTCGCGGCCGCGGAAGCGCATGGTCACCTTGACCTTGTCACCCTCGGCGATGAACCGGTTAATGGCACGCATCTTGACGTCGTAGTCGTGGACATCGATGTTCGGACGCATCTTGATCTCCTTGACTTCGATGACCTTCTGCTTCTTGCGCGCGACGTTGGCTTTTTTCTGCTGCTCGTACTTGAGCTTGCCGTAATCGAGGATCTTGCAGACCGGCGGATCGGCGTTCGGCGAGATCTCCACCAGGTCCATACCGGAATCCTGGGCGAGCGTCAGTGCCTCTTCGAGCGGAACAACCCCCCGGTTATCGCCTGTATGATCGATCAGCCTCACAGTCGTGCTATCGATCGCCTGGTTGGCGCGCGGCCCTTCGCGGGTCGGCGCGGGATTGAACGGTGGCCGTGCTATGGACGTGTCTCCCTTTGTCTTCCCAATACCCTCAGGGCGAAACCGCGCTTCCTCTCACCGACGTGATGCATTCGCATCATCCGCCATCGGGCGGGGTCGCCTCTTGCGCGAGTCTATTGACTGAATCGGAGAGCGCAAGAACCTCTTGTTCTTTTTGACCGAGCCGGCGCAGCGCCAGGGTCCGCTCCTCGGCCTCGCGGCGGCCGACGACGGCGATGATCGGGACCTTGGCAACCGAGTGCTCGCGGACCTTGTAGTTGATCTTTTCGTTGCGCAGGTCGAGCACCGCTCTCAGCCCCGCCGCCTCGAACGCCACCGCCGCCTCGCGGGCATAGGCGTCGCCGTCGGAGGTGATGGTGGCGACCACCACCTGCACGGGCGCCAGCCACAGCGGAAAGCGTCCGGCGTACTGTTCGATCAGAATCGCCAGGAAGCGCTCGAACGAGCCCAGGATCGCCCGGTGCAGCATCACCGGGCGATGCTTGGCGCCGTCCTCGCCGACGTAGGTGGCGTCCAGGCGCTCGGGCAACACGAAGTCGGCCTGCAAGGTGCCGCACTGCCATTCGCGGCCGATCGCATCGCGCAGCACGAAGTCGAGCTTCGGTCCGTAGAACGCGCCTTCGCCGGGGGCCAGCATGTAATCGAGGCCGGTTTGCTCGACCGCGTCCTTGAGCGCGGCCTCCGCCTTGTCCCAGGTTTCGTCGCTGCCGGCGCGCACCTCGGGGCGGTCCGAGAACCGGACCGTCACCTCGTCGAACCCCAGGTCCCGGTAGATCCGCGCCAGGAGTTCGCAGAAGGCGATGGTCTCGCCGTTGATCTGGTCCTCTGTGCAGAAAATGTGGGCGTCGTCCTGGGTGAAGGCGCGCACGCGCATCAGCCCGTGCAAAGCGCCCGAGGGCTCGTTGCGATGGCACGAGCCGAACTCCGCCATGCGGATGGGCAGGTCGCGATAGCTGGTCAGCCCCTGCTTGTAGATCTGCACGTGGCAGGGACAGTTCATGGGCTTCACCGCCAGGGTCCGCCCGTCCTCGGTCTCGGCCGTGAACATGAGGTCGCGGAACTTCTCCCAGTGGCCCGAGGCTTCCCACAGGGCCCGGTCGACCAGCTGCGGCGTCTTGACCTCGATGTAGCCGGCAGCCTCCAGACGCCGGCGCATGTAGCGCTCGACCGTGCGGTAGAGGGTCCAGCCCTTGGCATGCCAGAACACGCTGCCGGCGGCTTCCTGCTGCTGGTGAAACAGGCCGAGCTCGCGGCCGAGGCGCCGGTGGTCGCGTTTTTCGGCCTCCTCCAGCATGGTGAGGTAGCCCTTGAGCTGCTTCTCGTCCTCCCAGCAGGTGCCGTAGATGCGCTGCAGTTGCGCGTTGCGCGCGTCGCCGCGCCAATAGGCGCCGGAGACCTTGGTCAGCTTGAAGGCGCGTGCAAGCCGGCCGGTGGACGGCAGATGGGGACCGATGCAGAGGTCGAGCCAACCACCCTGGCGGTAGACGGTGATTTCCTCGTCCAGCGGCAGGCTTTCGATGTGCTCGGCCTTGTAGGACTCGCCGGCCTCCTCGAAGAAGCGGATTGCCTCCTGCCGGTCCCAGACCTCGCGCGTGATCGCCTCGTCGCGCGCGACGATCTCGTGCATGCGCTCTTCGATCCGCTCGAGGTCGTCGGGGGTGAACGGCTCGTCACGGGCGAAGTCGTAAT
The DNA here is from genome assembly GCA_036444135.1 of Kiloniellales bacterium. Taxonomy (GTDB): domain Bacteria; phylum Pseudomonadota; class Alphaproteobacteria; order Kiloniellales; family JAKSDN01; genus JAZFZX01. Next base: position 3,036 of record JAZFZX010000350.1, read on the forward strand.
AGAACCCGTTCTCGATGGCCGGCCCGAAGGTCACCTGGGTGCCGGGATAGAGCTCCTGCACGGCCTCGGCCATCACATGGGCGCAGTCGTGACGCAGCAGCTCCAGCGCATCGGCGTGGCCGCGGGTGACGATCTCTACCGGTGCGTCCTGCTCGACGGCGCGGGACAGGTCGCGAAGCGCGCCGTTCACCTTGATGGCCAGAGCGTCCTTCGCCAGCCGCGGGCCGATCGATTGCGCGATTTCCAAGCCGGTCACCGGCCCATCGAATTCCCGGACGCTTCCGTCGGGCAGCGTGATGGCAACCATGGGTTCTAGTTCAGAATCCTTCGAAAGTGACCGGTTGGGCGCGCACTGTAGAGGCGATTTGGTGCCTGTCAAGCATCGGCGGCGAGCCGCGCGGACGGGGGACGTAGAGCGGCGCGGAGGTTCCCGAAACCCGGCATCACGCCGAGGCCGGATTGCACAACGGAACGGCGGAAATCCGTTCCCTGCCTTCGAGAAGCTCGCGATAGAGCGTCAGGGTCGCCCGGCGCGTCTGTTCCTTGGAAAAGCGGGCGCGAACATTGGCCATCGCCGTCTGGGCCAGACGCTCCCGCGCGATCGCCTCGACCGCCAAGGCGTCGCGCAGGCATTCGGCCAGCGCCCCGGCGTCGCCCGGCGCGAAGAGGAATGCGGTCTCGCCGGCCAGCACTTGTTCGGGTGCGCTGCCGTGGTTGCTCGCCACCACCGGGCGGCCCATGGCCTGCGCCTCCGCGATCACGCGCCCGAAGGCCTCGGGCTCGATGGCGGCGGCAACCACCACGTCGGCCAGCATGTAGGCCGCCGGCATGTCCTGGCATTCCTCCAGCAGGATGGCCCGGTCGGACAGGCCGTCGCGCGCGACGATCGCCTCCAGCTCGCGGCGATAGGTTTTGCGCGCGCCATCCGGGCCGACCAGGACGCAGCAGAAGTCAACACCGCCCAGCCGGGTCAAGGCCTGCAGTAGCAATGCCTGCCCCTTACGGCGGCTCAGCCGCCCCGGAAGCATGACGACCGGCATCCCGTCCGGCAGCCGATAGCGGTTTGCCAGCGCAACGATGCGTTCCGAACTGACCTTCGCCGGATCGAACGTCGCGAGATCGACGCCCCCCGGAATGACCCGCAGACGGCTGGGATCGACCTTGTAGTTCAAGAGAACGTGCCGCGCGATGAACTCCGACGGCGCGATCACCCGGTCGCCCATGGCCAACACGCCGTTGTAGCGGCGATTCAGGGCGTTGCCGATGGCGTAGGCGCCGTGAAATGTGGTGACCAAACGCCGGCCAGTGCGCCGCGCGGCCGCCAGCGCGATCCAGGCGGGCAGGCGGGCGCGGGCGTGCACGATATCGACGCCGTGCACTTCGATCACGTCGCGCAGCCGCGCGATGTTGCGCCGCATGACGAGCGGGTTTTTGGACGATAGCGGCAGCTTGACGTGGACGGCGCCGGTGCGCGCCAGCCGGTGTTCCTCGGGTCCGCCCTCGGAGGCCACGACCGCACGGCCACCGGCTTCGGCCAACGCGCCGGCCATGTCGATCGCACCGCGCTCGGCAGCGCCGCCGGCCAGGCCGGGCAGCACCTGCAGTACGCAAAACCCTGGTCCTGTCCCGGTTCCCGTCACGGTGTTAGTCTCGCCCCCGACCGATCACCCGCCCACACCCGATGCGGACATGAACGAGCGAGAGTGCCCCGCCCCGGCGATCCTAGCAAGACCCGACGGGTCGACCATCGCCTACCACAAGACCCCGGGCCGTGACGGCGTGGATGATCGGCCGGGGCTGGTGTTCCTCGGCGGTTTCATGTCGGACATGACGGGCACCAAGGCGAGCGCACTCGAGGCTTTCGCGCGCGAACGGGGCCAGGCTTTTTTACGCTTCGATTACTCCGGCCACGGTGCGTCCTCCGGCGCCTTCGCCGACGGCACCATCGGACGCTGGGCCGAGGACGCCGTCGCCGCGCTCGACGCGTTGACCGAAGGTCCGCAGATCCTGATCGGCTCCTCGATGGGCGGCTGGATCATGCTGCTGGCGGCGCTCGCGCGCCCCGATCGGGTGGCCGGCCTAGTCGGAATCGCAGCCGCGCCCGATTTTACCGAAGACCTCATCTGGGCCAACGCCGGACCCGAAGTGCGCAGCGCATGGGAGCGTGACGAGGTTTATCACCAGCCGTCTGACTACGGCGACGAGCCCTATCCGATCACGCTCCGGCTGATCGAGGAGGGCCGGCAGCACCTGTTGCTGCGCGATCCGATCGCGATTGCCGGTCCTGTCCGCCTGATCCACGGCATGCAGGACGCGGATGTGACGTGGGAGATCTCGCTCCGCCTGGCCGAGGCCCTGGAGTCCCGCGACGTCGAGGTGACCCTGGTCAAGGATGGCGACCACCGCCTGTCCGAGCCGCCGGACCTGGCGCGCCTGTTCGGCACCATCGCGCGGCTGTCCGATCAGCTCTCGGACGGCGTACCCGGCTGACCGGCGCGGCCCGCCGGTTGCGTTGCGACGCTCGCCCGATGTCTCCGCATCGCGCTTCACGCCGCGCCTACCCGGACGAACCGATTTGCACCCATGCAATGGGTCAATATCTACGACCGTTGGTATAAGATGGCGCGCAGCCCCTCCCGGTAATCGGGATAGGCGAGGCGGACGCCCAGCTCCTCCCGGATGCGCCGGTTGGAGACCCGCTTGTTGTCCCGGTAGAAGGAGCGCCCCAGGTCGCTCAGCTCGGCCTCCGCGAAGGGGATGAGCGGCGGCGGCTCCCGGCCGAGAAGGTCGGCAGCGTAGGCGATGACCGCGGCGGGCGGCGCAGCCTGGTCGTCGCAGACGTTGTAGGCTTGCCCGGGATGGGGCCGTGCCATCGAGGCCTCCAGCACGCGCGCGATATCGTCCACGTGGATACGGCTGAACACCTGGCCGGGCTTGTCGATGCGCTGGGCCCGTCCGCTCAGCAGGGCCTCGAAGGCGCTGCGCCCCGGCCCGTAAATGCCCGCCAGGCGGAACAGGTGCACGGCGAGGCCGTGGCCCTCCTTTAGCTCCAGCCAGGCGCGCTCGGCCGCCAGGCGCCGCCGGCCCCGCGCGCCGGTGGGGCTCAGCTCCGAATCCTCGTCGACCCAACCGCCATCGCGGTCGCCGTAGACGCCGGTAGTCGAGAGATAGCCGAGCCAGACGAGCGAACGGCAACCCACGATGTCGTCCCCGTAGCGGTCCAGCACCGGATCGCCGCCGGTATCGGGCGGCACCGAAGACAGCAGGTGCGTGCTGCCGGAAAGCGCCGCAGCAGAATCGGCAAGCCCGTGGTCCGGGCCGAAACGGTGGGCCTCGATGCCCTGCCCGCAGAGCCGCGCCACCTGCTCCGCGGAGCGCGCCGTGCCCGCCACCTTCCAGCCGCGCGCAATCAGTCGCCGGGCCAACACCTGCGCGCTGTAGCCAAGGCCGAAGCAAAACAGGCGGCCGGCGGGCAAGTCCGTTTCCGGCGTCGCGTCGACGGGCATAGGGGCCAATGCTCCCGCTTGAATTGAACGGCGTGAAAGCCGACCTTATACCAACAATCCTAGATATTGGCCCATTTCACCGCGGCGATTTTGGTTCGCCGGATATGAGCGGGCCGCGCCGTAGTGCCGGACACTTCAAGCGACGAGCGACGACCACCAGGGCCCAGAGCGATGAAGCAAGCACAGCACCGCTTACCCGTTTCCGGCCGCGGTCCAGGCCTTCACGAGGTCACGCGGCCGATCGCCGAATGGCTGGCATCACAGGACATCCGCGAGGGTCTGCTGACCATCTTCGTGCGCCACACCTCGGCGTCCCTGTTGATTCAGGAAAACGCCGATCCGGACGTGCTCGGCGACCTCGACCGCTTCTTCCGCCGGCTGGCGCCCGAGGACAGCAGCGCCTACCGGCACCGGTCCGAGGGCCCGGATGACATGCCCGCCCACATCAAGAGCGCGCTCACCCAAAGCCAGCTCTCGATCCCCGTGTCGGGGGGGCGTATGGTCCTGGGGACCTGGCAGGGCATCTATCTGTTCGAGCATCGCCGCGCGCCGCACAGCCGCGAACTGGCGTTGCATGTGATCGGTGAATAAGGAACGCCGGTGACCGGACGCCTCATCCCATTCAGCATCTCCCCCGGCCGGCCGACCCCCCTGGCCCTGGCTACAGTCATCGTGTCGGCCATCTCGTTGGCCATCGCACCGGCGCCGCCCCCGGCGGCCGCGGAGGAAGTGGACCACGCCGCCGAGTACGATGCCTGCCTGACCCTGGCCAAATCCGAGCCGGAAGAGGGTTTCGAGAGCGCCTTGGCCTGGCAGGCGATGGGCGGCGGCGAGGCGGCGCAGCACTGTGCGGCCGTAGCGCTGGTCGAACTCGGCCATTACCCGGAGGCCGCCGCGCGGCTGGAGGCGCTGGCCGAAACCACCCGCCGGACGCGCCCCGAGCTGGCGCCGGAGATCCTGGCCCAGGCCGGCCAGGCGTGGCTGTTGGCCGGCGACCACGAACGGGCCTATGCGGTGCAGACCACCGCCCTCGAGCTATCCCCGGACAACGTGGAGCTGCTGGTCGACCGGGGCGTCACGCTGGCAAGCGCGGAAAACTACGCAGAAGCGGTCACCGACCTTTCGCGCGCCCTGCTGTTCGTCCCCGACCGGCCGGACATCCTCGTCTACCGGGCCAGCGCCTACCGTATGCTCGACGACCAGCCGCGCGCGATGGCGGACGTGGAGCG
>JAZFZX010000351.1:0-2369 GCA_036444135.1 Kiloniellales bacterium
ACCTGTTGCAGGTCAACGTCGAGGAGGGCCGGCACCTCTGGGCCATGGTCTACCTGTTGCACGGCTTCTTCGGCCGCGACGGCCGCGAGGAGGCGGAGGCCATGCTGGAGCGCCATTCCGGCGATCCTGACCGGCCGCGCATCCTGAACGCCTTCAACGAGAAGACGCCCGACTGGCTGTCGTTCTTCATGTTCACCTACTTCACCGACCGCGACGGCAAGTACCAGCTGGCGTCGCTGGCCGAATCCGGGTTCGATCCGCTGTCGCGCACCTGCCGGTTCATGCTGACCGAGGAGGCCCACCACATGTTCGTGGGCGAGTCCGGCCTCAGGCGGGTCATCCAGCGCAGCTGCGCGATCATGAACCAGCACAAGACCGAGGAGGTGCGGAAGTTCGGGGTCGTCGACCTGCCGACGGTTCAGAAGTACCTGAACTTCCACTTCAGCGCCTCGATCGACCTGTTCGGCCAGGAGCTCTCCACCAATGCCGCCAACTACTACACCATGGGCCTCAAGGGCCGCTTCCAGGAGACCCGCATCGACGACGACCATCGGCTCGGCGAGGCGCGCTATCCGGTGTCCGAGGTGAGGGGCGGCGCCATCATCACGGGCGAGGCGCCGGCGCTGACCGCGGTCAACGAGCGTCTGCGCGACGACTACTCCGTCGACTGCCAGCGCGGCGTCGACAAGTGGAACCGGGTCATCCGCGATGCCGGCATCGATTTCGAGCTCCAGATCCCGCACCGGGCCTTCAACCGAAAGGTCGGAAGCTTCGCGGGCATCCGGAGCACGCCCGAGGGCCGGATCATCACCGAAGCTCGATGGGACCGGCAGCAGGCCGACTGGCTGCCGAGCGCCGAGGACCAGGCCTACGTGCAATCGCTGATGGCGCCGGTGACCGAGCCTGGCAAGATGGCCAACTGGATTGCCGCGCCGGCCAAGGGAATCGACGGTCAAGCGCTCGATTTCGAGTACGTGCGTTTCAATTAGGGTGTCGGGGCTCCGGGAGGCAGGGAGGATAGGCTGATGGACGATCATACGGTATCGGTCGACCGTTCGACGACACCCGCGACGCTGGTCTTTGCGGCGCGGTTCAACGTCGCGGTGCCGTTCATCGACCGTCATCTGGAAGCGGGCCGGGGCGGCAAGGTGGCGATCCGGGCCGGTGAAGAGTCGGTGACCTACGGTGAGTTGGCGGCGAGTGTGAACCGGGCCGGCAACGCGCTGCTCGGCCTGGGGCTGGAGCCCGGCGCGCGGCTGGTGATGGTGGTCAAGGACAGCCCGGCGTTCTTCTACCTGTTCTGGGGCGCGATCAAGGCGGGCATCGTGCCGGTGCCGGTCAGCACCCTGCTGCGGGCCTCGGATTACACTTTCATGCTCGAGGATTCGGGCTGCGGGGCTTGCGCCTACTCGCCGGAGTTCGCGGCCGAGGTGGTGGCGGGCCTGGAGGCGGCCGACCCCGGCCCGACCCACCGCTTCGCCACCGAGGGCGCGGGGACGACCCTCGTAACATTGATGGCGGCGGCCTCGGAGGTCCTGGCGCCGGCCCCGGCGGCGGCCGAGGACGACTGCTTCTGGCTCTATTCCTCGGGCACCACGGGCACGCCCAAGGGCGCGGTCCACCGGCACCGGGACATGGTGGTGACCAGCGAGCACTACGGCGTCGCCACCCTGGGCCTGCGCGAGGACGATGTCTGTTTCTCGGCGGCCAAGCTGTTCTTCGCCTACGGCCTGGGCAACGCCATGAGCTTCCCGCTGTGGCTCGGGGCGACGAGCGTGCTGCTGGCGGGCGCGCCGAGCCCGGACAGCACCTTCGAGGTGATCGAGACCTACAAGCCGAGCGTGTTTTACGGGGTGCCGACGCTCTATGCGGCGCAGCTCAAGGCGCTGGAGGTGCAGGGGGCAGTTTCCCGCGACCTCACCTCGCTGCGGGTCTGCGTGTCCGCGGGCGAAGCCCTGCCGGCGGCCCTCTACCAGCGCTGGAAGGCGCGGGTCGGGGTCGACATTCTCGACGGCATCGGCTCGACCGAGGCGCTGCACATCTTCATCTCCAACCGCCCCGGCGATATCAAGCCCGGCACCAGCGGCCGGGTCGTGCCCGGCTACCGGGCGCGCATCGTAGGCGACGACGGCGAGGAGGAGGCGAAGCCGGGTGACAGCGGCCGGCTGCTGATCGCCGGGGACTCGCTGGCTCGGATCTACTGGAACAACCCGGAGAAGACCGCGGTCACCATGGTCGGTGACTGGCTCGACACCGGCGACACCTACATCGGCGATGCGGACGGCACCTACCTGTACTGCGGGCGCAACGACGACATGATGAAGGTCGGCGGCATCTGGTGCTCGCCCTTCGAGATCGAGGCCAAGCTG
>JAZFZX010000352.1:0-5578 GCA_036444135.1 Kiloniellales bacterium
GTGGGCGGCGACACGGCCCGGCGCCGCGCCCGCGAGTTGGCGGCCGATTGGCTGACCTACCACGACCGCTGGGATCCTCTGGCATGGGCGCCCAGTGTCACCGCCCGGCGCCTGGCCAGTTGGTTGGGGCAGTACGAGTTCTTCGCCGCCAGCGCGGAGATCGAGTTCCGCCACCGGCTTCTGGGCAGTCTGGTGCGTCAGGCCCGGCACCTCGATCGGGCGCTGCCTGCGGGTCTGGCCGGCGCCGAGGCGTTGACCGCGGCCAAGGGTATGATCTACGCCGGCGTCAGCCTGCCGGGCGGCGCCACATGGTTGCGCCGCGGCCTGTCGATCCTGCGCCACAATCTGGCGCATCAGATCCTGGCGGACGGCGGCCACGTGGCGCGCAGTCCCGCGGTGCAACTGACGGTTCTGCGCGATCTCATCGACATGCGTGCCGCGCTGCACGCCGGCGGCGTCGAAACGCCACCCGGCCTGCAGGCGGCGATCGAGCAGATGGCGCCCATGTTGCGCCTGTTCCGCCACGGCGACGGGGCGCTCGCTTTGTTCAACGGCGCCAGCGAGGCCGAGGGCTGGCAGATCGACCTGGTTCTGCAGCGCGCCGGCAGCCGGCCACGCGCGCTCAGCCTCGCGCCACAGAGCGGATTTCAGCGCCTGCATGGGGGGCGCACCGTGGTCCTGGTGGATGCCGGCCGTCCGCCGCCGCCGGGCCTGGACGCGGAGGCCCATGCCGGAACCTTGAGTTTCGAGATGAGCGTCGGGCGCGAGCGGCTCATCGTCAACTGCGGCGCTCATCCGGCCGCGCGCGGCTGGGGGCGGGCCTACCGCGCCACGGCCGCACACTCGACCCTGGCCGTCGCGGAGACCAACTCCTCGAGGATCTCCGCGGACGGCGCTCTCACCCGGCGGCCCGAGACGGTCACCTGCCGGCGCGAAGAGGCCGAGGGCCACCACTGGCTCGAGATGAGCCACGACGGCTACGCCGCGGTCTTCGGCATGGTTCATCATCGGCGGCTCTATCTCGCGGCCAGCGGTGAGGACCTGCGCGGCGAGGACCGTCTCGATGGGCCTGCCGGAAAGGACTTCACGGTTCGCTTTCATCTCCACCCGGACGTGCGCGCGATTCCCGCACGCGACGGCCAGACCGTCCTCTTGCGCCTCGGGCGGGGCGGCGGCTGGCGCTTTCGCGCCCAAGGCGCGGCGATGGCGCTGGAGCCCAGCATCTACCTCGGGCGCGCCGGCGAGGCCCGCAGGACACAACAGGTGGTTTTGACGGGTCGCACGAAGTCCGGCGGGGCCACGGTAAAGTGGGCCCTGCGCAAGGAATCGAAATCCGGGCCCAAACGCTGACCGGCCCCGCGTGAACCGACAAGCACCGTCGGGGGCCGGGATCGCCAGGAATTCACCGGCTCGGTCTCGACGCTGCCGCCCGCCGCCCCTTGACGCTATCGCCCGCCGCCCCTAAACCGCCAGCGCGGGCCTTCGGGCACGGTGAACTCGACAGCGAGGGGGATGCCACGCATGTCCGCTTCTCAAGGATCGGCAACCGGCACACCGGCACCGGTTCGGCGCGCGCTCATATCCGTGTCCGACAAGCGCGGTCTCGCGGAGCTGGGCCGCGATCTGGCCGCCCTGGATATCGAGATCCTCTCGACCGGCGGCTCGGCGCGGTGCCTCGGCGAGGACGGCGTACCGGTCACCGAGGTGTCCGCCCACACCGGCTTTCCCGAGATCATGGACGGGCGCGTCAAGACGCTGCACCCAACCATTCACGGCGGCATTCTCGCGCGCCGCGACGACCAGGCGCACACGGCGGCGATGGAGGCCCACGCCATCGCGGCGATCGATCTCGTCGTCGTCAACCTCTACCCCTTCCGGGAAACGGTTGCCGCCGGCGCCGATCGGGCGGAGTGCATCGAGAACATCGATATCGGCGGCCCGGCCCTGATCCGGGCCGCGGCCAAGAACCACGAATTCGTGACGGTGGTGACCGATCCCGATGACTACCAGGCCGTCATGGCAGAACTGCGCAGCAACGACGGCGCCATCGGCCCGGCGCTGCGCCGCCGGCTGGCCGCCGCCGCCTATGCCCATACCGCCGCCTATGACGCGGCCATCGCCGGCTGGCTGGCCGGCGAGGAAGGCGAAGTCTTTCCTGAACGCCTGTCGCTCGCGGCGACCCGCGCGCAGGTTCTCCGTTACGGCGAAAACCCGCACCAGCGGGCGGCGCTCTATGCCGCCACCGGTGGCCCTATCGAGGCTAGGCCCGGCGTGGCCGGCGCCACGCAGCTGCAAGGCAAGGCGCTCAGCTACAACAACCTGAACGACTCGGACGCCGCTTTCGAACTGGCCGCGGAGTTCGCGCCGCCGCACTTCGACCAACCCGCAGTGGCTATCATCAAGCATGCGAATCCTTGCGGCGTGGCCCTGGGCGACAGCTTGGCCGACGCCTATCGCAAGGCGCTGGCCTGCGATCCGATGAGCGCCTTCGGCGGCATCGTCGCGGCCAATTGCACGCTCGACGCCGAGACGGCAGTGGAGATCGCCAAGTTGTTCACCGAAGTTGTCATCGTCCCCAGCGCGGACGAGGAGGCGCGCGCCGTGCTGGCCGAAAAGAAGAACCTGCGGCTTCTGGTGACCGGCCGCCTGCCGGACCCGGCGGCGCCGGGCGTGGTCCTGCGATCGCTGGCCGGCGGGTTTCTCGTGCAAGGCCGGGACACCGGCGCGGTGGCGCCCGGCGACCTCGAGGTCGTGACCCGGCGGCGGCCCAGCGAGGCGGAGCTGGCGGACATGCTGTTCGCCTTCCGCGTCGCGAAGCACGTCAAGTCGAACGCCATCGTCTATGCCCGCGGCGGCGCGACGGTGGGCATCGGGGCCGGCCAGATGAGCCGGGTCGATTCCTCGCGCATCGCCGCCTGGAAGGCCCACGAGGCAGCCGATGCCGCCGCGGAAGATACGCCCCGCACTCAGGGGTCGGTCGCCGCCTCCGATGCCTTCTTCCCCTTTGCCGATGGCCTGAAGGCCGCCGTCGAGGCGGGTGCCAGCGCCGTGATCCAGCCCGGCGGGTCGGTCCGCGACGAAGAGGTCATCGCCGCCGCGGACGCGGCGAATCTGGCCATGGTCTTCACCGGGATGCGCCACTTCCGCCATTGATCCGACAGCGGCACCGGATGCCTATTTGAACAAGTACCGATCCGGAACGTTCGAGCGTGTTCGGAAAACCGTGCGATTCGGTACCGGGCGATGATTCAGCAGCTACTCATTCCGGCAGCCCGGCCTTGCGCAGGGTGCCGAACTCACGCGTCATCACCGCCGGATCCTTGTAGGGGGGTGTCCGCATCCATTGGCGTACGGAAAAGCCGGGATGGATCTTGAGGACCTCGGCCACCATAGCTCGAGCCTCTGCTTGGCGACCCAATGAACTGTATGTCGCCGCCAATTCGATGCGGGGTACCAACGCACCGGGATTTTCCGCCAAGCGAATTTCCAGAGCCGCAATCGCGTCTTCGTATCGCCCCATGAGACGATAGGCCCGGCCTAGGTTCCACCGGTACCAGTCCGGATAGTAGGGGCTCAGACGCATCGCCCGGTCGATCAGCGCGATGCTTCGGTCAAGTTCCCCCGTATAGGTCAACGTCACGGCCAGAAAGGCAGCGACTTCGGCGCCGTTGGGATCGAGCGCAACAGCGTTTTCCCCTAAGGCAACCGCCTGTGCGTGATTTCCGCTCAGGAGTTGGATGGTCCCGAGCAGTCCGTAAGTGCGCGAGCGCGCAGGATCAAGCTCCAGCGCCTTTTGCGCCAGCGCTGCTGCGCGATATATGGAAGTTTCACCCGATTCACTCCAGCCGAACTTCGCATCGATCAAATGAGTCCATGCCTGCCCATCCCAAGCACCTGGGTATTTTGGATCCAACCTCGCGGCTCTCTCAAAAAAGCTTCGGGCGAGCGAATTATCTTCCCTGGTCAGTTGTCGAGCCCGCTGGGTCCCTTGGCTGCCCAGGAGCCAAGCTTGTAAGTTTCTCGTACCATGGATGAGAGCGACGCGTTCCTGCTCCCCCTCGGCTATTTGGACTCGCAGAGCGGTGACAATCTCAAGCGTGATATCGTCTTGAACAGCAAAAATATCTTGGATTTCCCGGTCATACTGCTCGGCCCACACATGATGTCCGCCAACCGCGTCGATCAACTGGGCCGTAACGCGTACCCGGTCGCCGGACTGTTGGACGCTGCCTTCCAGCACGTAGCGGACACCCAGCTCTTCCGCCACCTGAACAACATTCACCGGCTTGTCCTTGTAAACCAATGCTGTGGTGCGGGCGATCACGAACATTTCCGAAATGATAGAGAGGGCAGTGGTGATGTCCTCGGTGATCCCATCGATGAATTGGTCCTGAACAGGGTCACCACTTAGATTCAGGAACGGCAGGACTGCAATTGACGGCTTCTCCGGCAAGGGGAACGCCATATCGGCTACTTGGGCGATCTCGGTAAGGCTCTGCGGGCCTCGGAGATAGGAATACCAGAGTGCGCCGCCGGCGCCGATGAGGAGGAGCCCCACCGCCACTACAGCCCAGAGCCTCGGCCTGCCCTTTGACAGTCTCACCTGGGTCGTGGCGACTCCGGCATCGGTCGCCACCTGGCCAGTTCCTTCCTGCCGGGTCCTGATCTCCGAAATGAGTTGACGGGTTTCGGGCGCCGGCTCCACATCCAACTCGCGGCGCAAGACTTCTTCGCAGCTTTGGTATTGCCTGAGTGCGGCCGAGCGCCGTCCCGCATCATCGTATAGCCGCATCAGCAAGCGGTGCGCGTCCTCCCTCAAAGGGTCGAGGGCAAGAAGCTGCTGTGCGGCATCGATGGCGGATTCGGCCTCATCCGCTTCGGCGCGTAGGGTCATGAGCTGGCCGAGCGAGTCGACGGCAAGATCACGCAGGCGGTTTCGCTCACCCGCGAGCCACTCGTCAAATTCTTCCGATCTAACGTCAAGACCTTCGAGCAGATCACCGCGATAAAGAGCTACCGCCCGCTCGAGCTGCTCGCGCGTGTCTTCCTTCGCGAGCTGTTCGAAGAGAAGCACGTCGACCTCGACAGCTTGGTGATTGAGCACCAGCCGGTCACCGTCGGAAACCAGGATCGGCGTTTCTTCATCACCTAACGTCTTGCGCAGCGTCAACAAACACTGGCGGAGGCTCTGGCGAGCCTGGTCTTCGAGTCGGTCGCCCCATAAGAGCGTGGTGAGCCGATCGCGCGTGTGAGATTGATCGGGGGCCAGCGCTAGATAGCCAAGCAACGCCTGTCCTTTCTTGCCTGGCGCCGCAATTTCGCTTTCCGCCTCGTGAGAGATCCGGAACGGTCCGAAAAGCTGAAGATTTAGCTGTGCCATGGTAACCGCCTGATCTCCGGCTTTCCGCCGCGGCTCGACCGCCACGGTCTTTGGCCGCCAAACGCTCCCTCACTGACCTCATCGGCCGCAATCGCACCTACGTTTCGACAGTCTAGGTCATTTTTGACGGGAAACTACCAATTTGACGGGGAACTGATGCACTTCTGACGGTGACCTACCTGCCAACTGAACGGTGAT
>JAZFZX010000353.1:0-5608 GCA_036444135.1 Kiloniellales bacterium
GTCACCTGGCGTCCGGGCAGGGTCTCGACCGTGTAATGGCCGGTCACCTGAGCAGAGGTTTTCTTGATTCCGACCTCGGGCCCGAAGTCGACCCACATCTTGGCCGCCGGTTTGCGCGCTTCGGGAAAGGGTTCGGCACGCACGACGGTCCCGACCCGCACGTCGATCTTGAGGAAATCGTCGAAGGAAATGGTCGCTGGCGAAAACCCGGCCACGGCGCAAACCCTCCCTATCGCGCAGAACGGCGCCGGGACGCTAGCACTCGCGACGCGCGCCGGGCAAGCGCTGCACAGGCGGGGGTAGCCGCGGGCACAAACGAAACGGGCCGCCCGGTGGACGGCCCGTCATGGCCTTGGCCTTCGCTCTGGTCGGACGGCCTTACTTGGCCGCGCCCTGAAGGGCCTGCTTGACTTCGTCCAAGCCCTCGGTGATCCGCTTGTTGTAAAGCTCGATCACTTCGGCGCCCGACTTGGCGTTGATCTCGGCCAGCTCGCGGAAGTTGGCCATCGTCGTCTCGTAGGACTGCTTGGCAAGATCGGTCTGCTTGGCCAGCCGGTCCTGCGGGGTGCCGACAGCCGACAGCTCCTGGGTCGCCTTGACGGCCTCGGACATGGCCTGGCGCACGATCTCGGCCTGCCGCTGCGCGATCGCCTGAACGCCTTCGTAGGCGATCTGGCTGGCCACGGTGATGGTCTCGAGATTCTTGCGCTGCGTCTCGATCATGACCCCGGCATCCACGCCAGGAACCTTGAACGACTCGCTCAGCTTGCCGAAGTCGGCGAACTTGGAGAAATCGAAATCCAGATAGGGGTTGCGCGTCTTGGTCGCCATCGCTGTTTGCTCCAACGTCTCAGAGAAGGGGTTTTGTGCTGCACTGCACAATATACCAATATAGCGAAGAGAAACGGAGCTTCAAGGAGTTTTTTGCAGTGCAGCAAAAATTCTCGGGCGGTGCTTTCCGGCACTCGAGCGCAGCCGGCACGGGCCGGGATGGAGGAGCGCTCAGCCGTCTTCGGCCGCTTCCACTGTCGGCGGCGCCGTTCGCCCCGAACAGCGATTGACGAGCGCTTCGGCCCGGCGCAGCTGGCGGTCCAGAACCGCCATGGTGCGCGCCTTGTCCGGGCTATCGTCGCGTAGCCAAATTCGCAGAGCGGTCAAATAAATCAGGGACAGGCCCTTGAGCCGCACGACACCGCGCAAGCCGGAGGACGACAGCCCTGCGGCTTCCAGCATCAAGGCCATGGAACGGCGCAGCTGGATCAAGCTGCACAGGGCGGCCAGAGGATCGCGCATCTGATCGAACAGCAGGTTGCCGATCCCCTCCTTGTAGGGGTCGAGGGCGTCGAAGCGACGCATAAGCACGTCGAACAGCCGGTCCCGCGCCGGGGCCTCGGCGGAATCGGGATCGCTCTCGGTCAGCACGGCGGCATCGATACGGCGCGAGAAGGCGTCCAGAATCGCCTGTTTCGAAGAGAACACCGGATAGACCTTGGAGATTGGAAGGCCGGCGGCCTCCGCGATCTCGGCTAGCGACAGGTCGCCCCACCGGCCGGCCGCGGCGAGGCCAAGCGCGGCGTCGATCACATGATCGGGTATGTCCGCCTTCTTCACCATTGGCCACGATCCCTGTTCAACCCACCCTATCTACGTGGGGCGGCAGAGCGCCCGGGCCAAGAGGCGAGAGCGGGCCTTAGTCCGCCTTGATGTCGGCCAGCCGGCCTCCGGTCAAGGCGACAAGGTCCGCAGGGGTCAGGAGAAACACGGCATTGGGCGTGCCCGCGGCGGACCAGATTTCGGGATAGGCCAGAAGATCGCTGTCGATGTAGACGACCGGCGGCTGCGCATGGCCCACGGGCGGCACGCCGCCGATGGCGAAGCCGGTCCTCTCGCGCACGAAATCCGCATCGGCCCGCGCGATCTTTTCGCCCAGCAGCGCCGCAATCTTTCGGGTGTCCACACGGTTCGGGCCGCTGGCGATCACCAGGACGGAACGGTTGCTTTCGGCCGCCCGGAACACCAGCGACTTGGCGATCTGGCCCAGACCGCATCCCACGGCGGCCGCCGCTTCGGCCGAGGTGCGGGTGCTTTCGGGAAACTGGTGGACCTTAAAATCGAAGCCGCGCGCTTCGAGCGCCGCCTGGACCCGCCGGGTGCTCGCCTTGAGCGTGCCGCTCACGGCCGGTCCGTACCTCCGGGCGCCCCGCTCACGAGGCCAGCTCGCGGCTGCGCCGGGCGGCGGCGGTGACGGCTCTGGTCATCAACGCCCGCAGGCCGTCGTCGGCCATCAGGACTTCGAGCGCCGCCTGGGTGGTGCCGCCCGGACTGGTCACGTTCTTTCGCAGCGTCGCGGCGTCCTCGGGGGAGCGGCGGGCCAGTTCGCCCGCGCCGGCGACCGTTTCGCGGGCCAGGCGCATGGCCAGCGTCTCCGGCAGGCCGGCTTCGACCCCGGCCTGCGCCAACGCCTCGATCAGAAGAAAGACATAAGCCGGACCGCTGCCCGAAACCGCCGTCACGGGATCCAGCAGCGATTCCTCCTCCACCCAGGCGGTCTCGCCCACGGCGCTCATGAGCGCGCCGCAGATCTCCCGCTGGCCGCCGCTGACCTGCGGGTTGGCGCACAGCACGGTGATCCCCCGGCCGACCGCCGCCGGCGTGTTGGGCATGGCGCGCACCACCGCGGCCTCCCTGCCCAGATGGCGTTCGAAGAACCCGATCGTCTTGCCCGCTGCGATGGAGAGGAACACGGCCTCGGGCCGCACCAGATCGCGGTAGGCCGGCAACGCCTCGTCCATCATTTGCGGTTTGATGGCGAAAACAACCACGGCCGGCGCGAAATCGGCGCTGCGCGCGGCCAGATCGTCGAGGCACGTCACGCCGTGTTGGGCGGCGGCCTCGGCGGCGGCCGCGACGGGTTCGATGACCACGGCCTGCGCCGCGTCGAGCCCCCGCGCCAGCCATCCCGACAAGAGTGCGCCGCCCATCTTGCCGCAGCCGACCAGCAGCAGCGGGCCGTTCAGATCCACGGGTCTATGCCTCTCCCAAGGTTTCCATCAGGGCCGCGGCCAGGGCCTCATCGACCGGCCGGCCGCCCCAGACCACCATCTGCAGCGCCGGATAGAAGCGCTCGCATTCACTCACTGCGGCGTCCACCAGGTCTTCGAGCTGCTCGACGCTGGCGCCTCTCAGCCCGCGCAACAGCACGGTGTGCCGGAACATGGCCGTGCCGTCGTCCGAGGTCAGATCGAAGTGACCCAGCCACAGCGTCTCGTTGACCCGCCCCAGCAGCTCGTACACGAGGCCGCGGGAAGGCGCGGGGATCTTGCTGTCGAAATGACAGGAAAAGCAGATGGCGCCCAGGTCCTCGCGCCACTTGAACAGGAGGTAGTAGCCGCACCAGCGGCCCTCGACCTGCACCATCAACTCCGAATCGCTGGAGCGCTGGAAATTCCAGTCGTTGGCGCTCACCAGTTCTTCCAGCAGATCGAGGGGATTTGGCGAGGTCTCTTGGCTTGCATGGAGCCGCTCCATGGCCTGCAACCCTCCTGCATCGCGCGGGTTGGCGGCCACCGCAGCGGCCGAGGAACCCCGATATGTTGAAGTAGGATGGATACTACCTACCAGATGTAGGGTGCCAAAAGCGATTCCGCGATGCAATAGAAGAGATGCGTCCCTGACGATTTAAGCTGTGGACAGATGACCGGCCGCCCAAAATTCGACCGCCTTAAAGCGGTCCCAGGGCGTCGCTCGCGACACCGGGATGTCGATTCCCCCCTTCACATCGAAGCGTGCGGTGATCACCGTTGCCCGTATACTCACCTCGGCGCCTGATCCATTCCCATGAAGCGCGGCGTCCCGGAGGGGGCAGCCTTGGATCGGCACGTTGTATTCGAAGAGTTTGTCACGATCTGGGTAGTCGTCGATCCGATCGGAACCGTCCCGATCTTTCTCGCAGCCACAAAAGGGATGGACCCAAAACAGCGCTCTCAGGTTGCAATCAAAGCGATTTTCGCCGCGACCGGCATCCTCTTTTTCTTCATCGTTGTCGGGCAAATCCTCTTGGAGGCGCTTGGTATCTCGCTGGCATCCTTCCGGATAGCCGGAGGGATCATTCTATTTCTGTTTGCGTTGGCGATGATCTTTGGTTCGTCGAGCTCCAATGCCGCGAATGGTGCAGGCTCGACGGCGGATCAGAACGTTGCGATCTTCCCGCTTGCGGTGCCAGCCATTGCTGGGCCGGGCGCAATCCTGGCGGTTGTCGTCCTGACCGACAACCACCGGTTCAGCATACCCGAGCAGGCTTGGACAACGGCGACGATGCTCGCCGTGTTGGCCATCACGATGGCCGCCCTCCTGCTGGCCAATCCGATCTACCGGATGATCGGAGAGAGTGGCGCGAGTATTGTCAGCCGGGTGATGGGTATGGTTCTGGCTGCGGTGGCGGTTGACGCGGTATTGGAAGGAATTGAAGCGCGGTTCTTTCTCACCTGAGACTCCGCCGGGGCATCAGGATCTACCGAGGCATTCCGGGCCTTGCCGCTCGAGGCGCGACGATCACCGCGTGAGGAATCACTTGCCCGGCCGATCTTCCCTTTTGGGGCGCATCTTTCTTTTCCGCGCCGCACCGGCTTTGCGGGTTCGCGGCTTGGCGGCCTTGCGGGTGTCTGGTCTGGCCTCGAGTGCGGCCAGGCGCTTGGCTAGAGACTCCTGCTCCTCGCGCGCCTTGACGGCCATTGCCCGGACGGCCTCGAATTCCTCGCGGGTCACCAGGTCCATGCGTACCAGAATGCGCTCGAACTGGTCGCGCAGCCGCGCCTCCACCTCTTCGCGCACGCCGACCGCCACCCCCATCGCACCGCTGGCCACGCGGGCCAGGTCGTCGAGAAGCCTGTTCTGAGTCTGCATGGCGCGCCTCCTTGCCGAGCATCGAACCCCTCCATCTATAGCACGCTCCCCTGGCTCGGCAACCAAGCTCCGGTACCGCCGCGGCTTGTCTTGCCCGGCCCCGCCTCGGCCCTCTATAACGAGCCGGTCCTGCCCGACAAAGACGTGCGATGATCTTCACCCTGCCCTTTCCGATGATCGACCCGGTTCTCGTGGAGATCGGCCCGCTGGCCATACGCTGGTATTCGCTGGCCTACATCGTGGGACTTCTGCTGGGTTGGCGCTATTGCCGCAGGCTGGCCGCCGGTCCGCCCGGAACGGTCGATGCCATAGCTCTCGACGACTTTCTGCTGTGGGCGACCCTCGGGGTCATCCTCGGCGGCCGGCTCGGCTACGTGCTGTTCTACAAGGCCGGCTATTACCTCGCCAATCCGGTCGACATCATCTTTCTGTGGCAGGGCGGCATGTCGTTCCACGGCGGGGCGGCCGGTGTCATCCTGGCCATCATTCTGTTCGCCCGGCGGCGGAACCTGCCCATCCTGATTCTGGGCGACATCGTGGCCTGCGCCGCACCGATCGGCCTGTTCCTTGGGCGAATCGCCAACTTCATCAACGGCGAGCTCTTCGGCCGGGCGAGCGACGTACCCTGGGCCATGGTGTTTCCCCACGACGAGCTCGGAGTTCCCAGACACCCCAGCCAGCTCTACGAGGCGGCGCTCGAGGGTCT
>JAZFZX010000354.1:0-2500 GCA_036444135.1 Kiloniellales bacterium
ACCTTGTCCAATGACCGGATCGAACCCATGGTGGCCGCGGCGCGCAGCGCGGTGGAATTGGGCAAGCCCTGGACGCTCGACCCCGTTGCCGTGGGCAGCAGCCTGGAGCGCCGTGACGTCGCCAGCCGTTTGGCAGGGCTGCAGCCGACAGTCATTCGCGGCAACGCGGGAGAGATCTTGAGCCTGGGTGACGCGGAGGAGATGGCGGCCGGGGTCGACTCGCTAATCGACTCGGCCGAGGCCCTGGATGCGGCGCGCGATCTGGCGAGATCGACCGGCGCGACCGTTGCCGTCACGGGCGCGGTGGATTATGTGACCGATGGCGAGCGCATCCTCGCGGTGGCCAACGGACATCCGCTCATGGTTCGGGTGACGGGCGTGGGCTGTGGTTTGACGGCTCTGATCGCGTCCTGCTGCGCCGTCGAGCCCGATGTCATGACGGCCACCGCGCACGCCCTGTCGATCCTCGGTCTGGCCGGCGAGATCGCGGCGAGCGACGCCGTGGGTCCGGCCAGTTTCCGGGTCCGGCTCATCGATTGCCTTTACAATATCGACGAGGAGACCATTGAGACCGGGGCCCGCATCCAATGAGCGCCGGAGACCGATACGCACGGATCCGCACCCGCCGTTTTCAGTCCGGACGCCGGTTCGACGCGTCCCTGTATCTCGTGGCGGGAACGGCCGACCTGAAGACCGGCGCGGATCTGGAAGAGGTTGTGGGTGCGGCCGCGCGCGGCGGCGCTAGCTTGGTGCAGCTGCGCGAGAAGGGCGCGTCCCTGCCGCATCTGGTGGCACTCGCCCGCGCGCTCAAGTCGCGTTTGGAACCACTCGGCGTGCCGCTGATTATCAACGACAGCGCCGAGGCCGTACTGGCCGCCGACGCTGACGGCCTGCACGTGGGCCAGGACGACCTGCCGCCGCTTGCGGCGCGCCTGGCGATCGGCCGGCGGCGCATTCTCGGCGTTTCCGCCGGCACCCTGACCGAAGCGCGCATCGGCAATCTCGAGGTCGCCGATTACGTGGGGGTGGGCCCGGTTTACGCCACCGCCAGCAAGTCCGACGCCGGCGAGCCGATCGGACCGGAAGGGATTGGGCACCTGCGCGCCGTATTGCCGCTGCCGATGGTGGCGATCGGCGGCATCACGGCGGACAACGCCGGTGAAGCGATCCGCTGGGGCGCCGACGGCGTGGCGGTCGTCTCGGCGATCTGCGGGGCTGGCGATTGCGAAGCCGCGGCGCGGCGCATCCGCGACGCGGTCGATGCCGCCCGCGATGGCCGGCAGTCCGAAGTGCGTTAGCTGTTATGTTTAATCTCCGGGAAACCAAGGTTTTGTACCCTTACGCGATCGGCCGTACGGACAGACGGGCCGGAAAAACTCTCCGCCGCTCTGTTCTCTTGGCCTGGCGCGTCTCCAGCGCGATGCGCTACCACCGCGATCCTGTGGAACGGCAATGCGGAACGATGTAACCGAGACCCGTACCAGCCTCCGCCTGCCTCGTTTGCTCGGGCGGCGGAATTCCCGGCCGTTGCGTATCCTTTCCATCGACGGCGGCGGTATCCGCGGGCTGTTGCCGGTGATGGTGCTCGCCGAGCTGGAGCGCCGTACCGACAAGCCGATCGCGGACATGTTCGACTTCATCGCCGGAACCTCGACCGGCGCCCTGCTCGCGCTCGGCCTCACGGTGCCGGACGAGGCCGGCCGGCCGCGCTATTCCGCCCGGCAAATCCTGACTCTTTTCGAGGAATACGGCCCGAAGGTCTTCTCGCGCTCGGTCTGGCATCAGATCCGGGCGGTGGGCAATCTGGCCGACGGCAAGTACCCGGCTAGCGGGCTGGAGGAGATGCTCGACGAGATGTTCGGCGGCGTGCGGCTGTCCGATTCTCTGGTGGACGTGCTGGTTCCGAGCTACGAGATCGAGCGCCGCATACCCTTCTTCTTCAAAAGCTGGCGCGCCCAGGAACGTGAGAGCTACGACTTCTCGATGGCGCAGGTGGTGCGCGCCGCGACGGCGGCGCCCACCTATTTCGAACCGGCCCGCATTCCGGCCGACGACGGGGACGATTACTACGCCCTGATCGATGGCGCGGTGGTGGCGTACAACCCCGGGGTCTGCGCCTATGTCGAGGCCCGCGGCCTCCATGGCGAAGAGAAGGATTTTCTCATCGTCTCGCTGGGCACCGGCCAATTGACGCGGCGGTTCGCATACGAGGACGCCAAGGATTGGGGCGCCGCGCGCTGGGCCCAGCCGGTCTTCTCGGTCATGTGCGACGCGTCGGCGTCCGCCGTCGATTACCAGCTGGAGCAGATGCTGCCGCCGGGGGCGCATGGCTTGAAGCGCTATTACCGCTTCCAGGTGCGCTTGGACACCGGCAGCGACGACATGGACGACGCCAGCAGCACCAACATGCGCGTGCTCAAGCTGCTCGGCGAAGACATGCTTTTGCGCAACCGCAGCCGCCTGCGCACCCTGGCCCAGCATTTGGCCGAGTGACGGCCGG
>JAZFZX010000355.1:0-2086 GCA_036444135.1 Kiloniellales bacterium
GCCGGTGGTCAAGCCGGTGGCAGCCGAATAGGCGCGCCAAGGATCTGAAAGGGCGCTCGCCGGTCCACCAAAAAGATGAACACGCTCTGGGAGAGCCATCACAAGACCAACGATGCCTTAACAACGAGACGAAACGGGGAGGACGAACCCATGCGAAAATACGAAGAGCTACAGAGGCTTCTATCCGAAGGTCGCATCGGTCGGCGCGACTTCATCAAACGGGCGACGGCGCTGGGCCTGGCGGCGGCCATCCCGGGCGCCCTGCTGGCCGAGGAAGCGCGCGCCGCGGCGCCGAAGAGCGGCGGTAAGCTGCGTCAAGCGCTGCGGGGCGGATCGACCTCCGACACCCTGTTCGGGGTGCTTGGCGGCGGCGACACGCACCAGGTCAATACCCAGTGGCAACTCCTGAGCAATGTTACGGAGATCACTCCGGACGGTGAGGTCGTGGGCGAACTGGCCGAAAGCTGGGAAGTGTCGGACGACGCCGCCGAGTGGGTGTTCAAGCTGCGCAAGGGCGTAGAGTTCCACAACGGCAAGTCGCTCAAGGCCGAGGACGTGGTCCATTCCATCAACGTCCACCGCGGCGAGGATTCGAAGTCTACCGGCAAGGGCCTTGTTGCGGCGGTCGAGGACGTCAAGGCCGACGGCAAGGACACGGTGATCTTCAAGCTCAAGTCGGGCAACGCGGACTTTCCCGTCGTCCTGGCCAGCTCGCGCTTTCCGATCGCACCGGCCGGCAGCATGGACGCGGAATGGGCAAAGGGCATCGGCACGGGCCCCTTCATCCTGAGCGAGTGGAATCCGGGCGTGCGCGCCGTGACCAAACGCAACCCGAACTACTTCAAGGAAGGCAAGCCCTACTTCGACGAGGTCGAAACCCTCCACATTGCCGACGTGGCGGCGCGCACCAGCGCGCTCCGGGCGGGCTCGGTCGACGCCATCGACGACCCCGAGCCGCAGACCCTGCATCTGCTCGAGAAAGTGCCGGACCTGGTGGTGCGGGAAGTCGGTGGCAACAGCCACTACACCTTCCCCATGCTGATGGACACGGCGCCCTACGACGATGTGAATGTCCGCACTGCGCTGAAGTATGCGATCGACCGAGAGGCCATGCTGCAGACCCTGCTGAGGGGTCACGGCTATCTCGGCAACGATCATCCCATCTCCAAGGCCCAGCGCTTTTATGCGTCCGAGCTGCCGCAACGCATGTACGACCCGGACAAGGCCAAGTTCCACCTGAAGGAGGCGGGTCTCTCCAGTCTCGACGTGACCCTCTGGGCGGGAGAGATCTATGCCGGCGGGGTCGATGCGGCTGTGCTCTACAAGGAGCACGCGGCCAAGGCGGGCATCAACATCACGGTCGAACAGGTGTCGACGGACGGCTACTGGAGCGATGTCTGGAACGTCAAGCCGTTCTGCGTCTCGGTCTGGTATGGCCAACCGACCGAGGACATGATGTTCACCCAAGCCTTCTCGGCCGAATCCGCTTGGAACGAGACCCATTGGAACAACGCGCGTTTCGAGAAACTGCTGGTCGAGTCCCGCGGCGAGCTGGATACCGCCAAGCGCCGGGACATGTACGTCGAGATGCAGCAACTCGTCCGCGACGAGGGGGGATTCGTCTGTCCGGTGTTCAAAAACTGGATCGTTGCCGCGAGCGACAAGGTCAACGTGCCGGAGGTGATCGGCGGCGACGCGCCCATCGACGGCAACAGGAACGCCGAGCGCTGGTCGTTCGCGTAAGGCGGTCGCATCTTCGTGCGCTCTGGCACGTGGGCCGCTGCCGGCTCTGGACCCGGGGGTGACTCGGTGTGCCCACTTGGCCGGTTAGGGGGATAATGACCGACGGCCAAATCGGCGGCACGGCCTTCGAGGCCGCCGGCGACGGGCCGCCGGCCGTCCTCGTGCACGGCCTGGGCATGGCGCGCCCGATGTGGGACTGGCAATGGGAGGCGCTGGCCCGCCGGTTCCGCGTCGTGCGCTATGACCTGTTGGGCCACGGCGACAGCGCAAAGCCCAAAGGTCCCTATTCCCTGGCCCTGTTCACCGAGCAGCTCGAGGCGCTGCTCGACGGCTTGGATATCGC